>NZ_JAAHHM010000023.1:0-106815 GCF_010692445.1 Moorena sp. SIO3E8
CTGTCACCAATATATTCACGGGGGCAAGTCGAAAGACAAGGACACCTAGGAGCCGTATGAGGGGAAACCTTCACGTACGGATTTGAAGGAGAGGTGCCCCGGATAATACCGGGCATCGACTCTAATACTTACCTAGTAAGTCTACAGTAGGGTCGATTATTAGGTCACCCTACTGTAGGTGTTATGCTGAGGCTTAACTGTCAAACATCAAGCCTTAGACCAAAGTTGGTACAAGACTGGCCAGATGGGGATACAGAGGAAAGCGATCGCATAATTGTCCCACACGCTGGCGACATTGATTTGCCACTTGCTCATCCTCTGGATTCAGTAAGCGATCGGCAATAATATTACCAATCTCAGTAAATTCTGCCACTCCCATGCCTCGGGTAGTCATGGCTGGGGAACCTAGGCGCAAGCCACTGGTCACAAAAGGTGACTCTGGGTCAAAGGGAACAGTATTTTTGTTAGCTGTAATCTTGACACCGCTCACCAGTTGGTCAGCTCGCTTACCTGTCATACCAATAGAGCGCAAATCTACCAGTAATACATGGTTATCTGTACCACCAGAAACAATCTTTAACTCCCGGTTTTGCAGTGCCCTTGCCAAAGCCTTAGCATTTTCAATCACGTGGGCAGAATAGGTTTTGAATGCTGGGGTCAAGGCTTCCCCAAACGCAACAGCTTTACCAGCAATCACATGTTCCAAAGGACCCCCCTGAGTTCCTGGAAACACTGCCTTATCGAACTTTTTACCCAAATCCGATTGATTAGTCAGAATCAAGCCACCCCGTGGACCACGTAGGGTCTTGTGAGTGGTAGTAGTGACCACATGGCAGTGAGGAACAGGATTAGGGTGATGACCAGTGGCAACTAAACCAGCAATATGAGCTATATCCGCCATCAGGTAGGCACCCACTTCATCAGCAATGGCCCGGAATTTTTCAAAGTCAATGATTCGGGGATAGGCGGAATAGCCACAAATAATCAGTTTGGGACGCTCTTTCAGAGCAAGTTCCCGAATCTGACCATAGTCCAATTGCTCAGTTTCCTGGCTGACACCGTACTGACACACCTCAAACCATTTACCGGAAACATTCACTGGTGACCCATGGGTGAGGTGTCCGCCATGGGACAAATCCATCCCCATAATCTTGTCACCAGGTTTTAGTAAGGTTAGAAATACCGCAAAGTTTGCTTGAGCGCCAGAATGGGGCTGAACATTGGCATGAGCAGCACCAAAGAGTTCTTTAGCACGGTCAATCGCTACTTGTTCAACTTTGTCAATGAACTCACAGCCGCCATAGTAGCGCTTTCCGGGCAATCCCTCAGCATATTTGTTAGTTAGCACTGAGCCTTGTGCTGCCATCACCGCTGGGGAGGTGAAGTTCTCACTAGCAATAAGTTCGAGATGCTCCCGTTGACGTTGGAGTTCTTCTCCCAGATAGGTGGCTATCGTGGGATCGGTTTCGGCGAGAAAATCGAAATTAGTTTGAGTCACTTTCTTTACTTCTAGGATCGATCACGTTTGGTAATTGACACAAAAACCTTAAAGGTCTATGTGCTTACAAAAAATCCTCTGAGGGAATAAAGCCCCGTTTAGGCAAGAGCGGGGATCAAAAACTGAGGTAGCGCTTTCATGCAGGGGTTTATCCCATCAGCGACTACCGGTACCGAAATAGCAGCTTTAGTCGCCCTGAAAATTTTTTGGCAGGTGGTTTGTTTGGACACGACCCGTGAAGTACCCCAGCCTGCTTGACCTTTGGTCACGCTACGCGAACGCTGAGGTTGGGGCTTCCAATCTCAACTCAATCAGGGACGGTCTTATTCGTCAATAGGGCTTCCCGCGCGCGTCCCCGACGCCTCAACCAGAGGCGCGACCCAAGGCCGGGTTCCCCAGCCATTGGAAAGCGCGTCTGCTGGAATTGGTCTTACTCAGCGTCCACAGGCAGACATCCGCCTTCTAAGGACGTATAACTTTTACGACAGACTCACCTTGGAATTACGACTCTATGGTCAACCAGCCGGGGCTTGTCTCTTCCCTGATCTGGAGCTAGTACTTTGTACACCTTTAGGTTTGACTAATTGATAAGAAATCAGACCATTTGTCAGGTAGCCTTTTAGTCAGTCAGGCGGGTCTTGAAGTTACCGTAAGGATAGTGGAGCCTTTATGGTTAGTCGGCTATGCATAAAAGGGTTAAAACTGTTTGATTAAGGCTCCACTATCCTAAGGTTTCGTCTCAGCAACCAGCTTTATTATAACACAATTCGCAATAAGTCGTCGTCTCGCTATCCATCCCCACCCTTAAGAGGGTGGGGATGGATAGCGAGGATTGTTAAAATTATTATTATACAACACTTAATCATCCAGGGGATCTAATAAGATAAAAATAGGGTTAAGCAATAGTTCTAATCAACAGCACTTATAAACAAGACTTCAGCACTAAGCTGATTGGTCAAGATTTTATGGATTAGTATCGGTATAAGGTATCGTGAGCAATTCAAGATTTTTCCCTATCCTCCAGCCTGTTGAGAAGACCTTAGACTATTGTAATTCGGCATCAGCCCTGATAGCGTAATGGGATTAGTGCTATGTTAGTCATTTTAACGGATAACCAAGTAATTTCCCCCGACCTTGTCTGTCAATGTTGTTTACTGGCTGACCCAAGTGGTCAACCTCGCTGGCATCAAGGAAAATTACTTTGTGCCCATGTGCTCAAGAAGCTAAGTGAGAAGCAAGCTCAACAGTATGAGTGTGAAATGGGATTCCGTCTGGTAAATATGGATTGACTTTTCTAGTAGGGGTTCCCGTAGCGTAACATGCAGGTCAATAGCATTTCAGGTCGCTCAGGGGTAGAGTGTTGTGCTGCGCTATGCTGAATAATAGTTAGTGTAACCCTGATCTGAACATCTTCAAGGAGAAATCACGATGAATTGGCGCGGATCAACAGATGTTAAAGACCGGATTTTTGCAGCCCTTGCATATATACTCCCTCTAATTGTGGTTTTGCCCTTTGGTCAATTTCTGCTAACACAGTTTCCCATTCTCGGCATTATTTACCTGCCACTACAACCGTTAATTTTAATTTACAGGAGTTTCCCGTTGGCGGGGTTAATTATTTTCTTTGTTTTATTCTTAGCCGTAGTCAGAAACCCACAAATCAGCCATTTCGTTCGCTTTAACACCATGCAAGCGATTCTTTTAGACATTCTTTTAGTTTTGGCTTTTCTATTGTTGCCAATTTTAGTCCAAGCACTAGGGGTTAACTTGCTAACAGAAACCTTATATAATATAGTATTCTTAGGAATCCTTGCCGCCTGCGGCTACTCCATGATTCAATCATTGATGGGTCGTTACGCAGAAATACCAAGCCTTAGTCAAGCCGTTTACAGCCAAGTCCCCTAGTCTTCCTTAGACTTAGCCTGTGAAGGGCGTGAGATAACCGTGTTTTCCAACTGACCAATTCCCTCAATTTCCACCCGGACGCGATCGCCAACTTCCATTGGTCCTACTCCTTTGGGTGTCCCCGTAAGAATCACATCCCCTGGTACTAGGGTCATCACCTGGGAAATGTAAGATACCAGAACATCTGGCGGAAATACCATTTGACTAATTAAAGCTGATTGTACTGGCTCAGGGTTGTCATTCAGAAATGTCTGCAATTTTGCCCCAGCACTCAACTCCCGGACTATCCAGGGTCCGAGGGGACAAAAGCTATTAAATCCCTTAGCCCTGGTCCATTGCGGATCCCGCTTTTGTAAATCCCGAGCCGTTACGTCATTAGCGATCGTATAACCCCAAATTTTGGATTGAGCTTCGTCTGGTGTGCAGTCTAAGCAATAGTCACCGATTACCAGTGCTAACTCTCCCTCATAGTCTACTCGCTGAGACTGAGGCGGATACTGGATGGCTTGAGAGTCAGCAATTATAGTGGTAGGGGGTTTAAGAAACAGTAAGGGTTCCTCAGGAACTGATGTTCCAAATTCCGCTGCATGTTCAGTATAGTTTTTCCCGACAGCCACGATTTTAGTTGGTGCACACGGGGCCAGCAATTGATAGCTTTCTGGTTCCAACTCTAAATCTATAGGTTGTCCCTGTAACCAAGGAGGTGCATCCAGCACCTGAATAGTGCGGGTCACCTGTAACAAACCGTAGTAGGTCTGTCCTTTAGAAGATTTAACTCGGACGTAACGCTGTGTCATAACAATAGATGTTCCTTGATAATTTTACGAAAATTCTCTACTTCACCTAAAGTAGTCCTAAGTTGGTAGTACGTCAGTACTTAGTACCGAGAAGAGATTGTCCTTAACAGTACAATAGATAATAAGCTGCATTTAGACATAGCATCTTCTGGTAGTGTCTGGTTGTGTCTAGTGGTATTCCCCTTTGACGAATTTACTATCTTTGGGCACAACTTAATTGAAATTTAATTGAAATTGGTTGCACAACGGGTTATAATGTGAAATCGGTAATCCTTGTCAAGGATTCAGATAAAGGATTCAGATAAAAGTATTCAGATAAGTCTGACCACTCCAAACACTTACCGATCCGGTAAGTGTCCGCTTAAGTAGCGATAGATCAATTCCTTGCTTCTTTAACTATCCAGTAGCAAGCAAGTCAATTACCCAACCTTGACTATGACTTAAGGTGTGGTTCAAGGAAAGCTGATTGTTAGTGCTGATTGTTAGTGCTGTCTATCGGATAAAAAGAAGCCAAATTGTCCATAAGGAGATTAATACCAGTGCCAAACACTTACGAAATGATGTACATCCTCCGTCCTGATTTGGGCGAGGAACAAGTAGATCAAGCTATCGGCAAATACCGAGACCTATTGCAGGAACTCGGTGGAGAGCAAATCGAGATTCAGCATCGTGGCAAGCGTCGTTTAGCCTATCCCATAGATAGGTACCGGGAAGGGATTTATATCCAAATGAACTATAATGGACCAGGTACCCATGTCGCCAAGATTGAGCGAGCAATGCGTATAAGTCAAGATGTGATTCGCTACCTCACCATCAGACAGGAATCATCCCCAGCCCCTAAACCAGAACCAGCAGAAGTTGAAGGGTGAACTCTTGGTATTCCAGGGAGTAATGGGTAATGGGTAACAGGTAATAGGTAATGGGTAGTTAACGATTACCTATTATGTAAGCATATGCGCTACGCGCACGGGTGCGCGTTCAGCCGTCAGCTATCAGCTATCAGCTTATGGCTTAGGTCACAGCGTCCAAGCCTTTGCCACGCTAGAAGCCAAAGCCCATGCTACTTGAGGTGCTAGCAGGCGCTTTAACTGCACGGGTTCGGATCAGTAAAACGAGCAAGGATTTTAAACCAGCCGTACCAGCCCGTCACCTTATTTACTACCTCCCGTTGATTAACTGACCGCTAAGGGCTGTTCGCGCAGCTTGCGCGTAGCGCATTAGCTGAATGCTTACCCGATTACCTGTAAACTCTTTGCTGGCTACAAAACACTTAAGGATTAAAGACTAAGGTTTAAGGAGTATCGATAAATTCAGTTCTTGGAAAGGTTCGGAATCTGGCTTAATCTCAATTTGATTCGGTTGAGCCGATTCACCATTAATCAGTAAATTATACTTACCCTGCTGCAAGCCTTCTAAATAAAAGACCCCAGCACCGTTGGTAATCGAAAAAATCGATTTTCCTGAATCAACTGGTACTGCTTCTACCTTCGCCCCCTGCACCGCTTCTCCCGCAGCATCAGTTACTACACCTGCAAAGGTGTAGGATAGTACCATTGGCACAGTAACCGGAGTATAGCTACCCGGCACCACCTCCACTGCATAAGCGGATTCCTCGGGTTTCCAGTCGATGGGATATCCGGCAGGGTCAAGGTCGAGGCGATAGGTGTCAGGGTCGAGTTTGACAAAAATCCCATTGTTGCGAATATCTGGTCGAAACGAGGTTATCGATTTATTATTCAGCAGTAACAGTAAATCAGGCTCTTCGACGTAAATCTCTTCCCCTTTATCTCGCTTACCATTGCCATTGTTGTCAAAGAATGGCTGAATTAACAATCCTCCTCGGCTGCGTAAGCGGTCAAAGCGGGTGTCGGCACCGCTAATCCCTGATTGAACATTGATATTGGGAGAAAGCTCAATCCTGAAGGTGCTGCCATCAGAGGTAGTAGATATTTCTTGGTAACGTAACCGCAATACTAATCCGGGAATCACGGCACTGGAAGCTGAGGCAATCAATCCATTACCCCGAGAACCGAAGCCATAGCCGAAATCAAAGTCCCAGAGATATCGACCATCACTAGACTGTTGTGGAGAACGATAGCGCCAAGCTAAGCGAGCCAGGTGATCATCACGGTTATTGGAATCCCGGGTTTCGTAACCCAGTAGCAGAGAATGTCCTCTAGAGGCACTGCTATTGGAAAAATAATAGATTAGTTCGGAATTGGTGGTGATTTCATTGCCTCGATGGGACAGTCTCAGACTTCCCAGGTTAGACCTCAAACTCCAGCGCAAGTTATTATTTGTATCCATGTCAGCACTGGCAAAGAGTGAGAAATTTTGGCTAGTGTTAAAAATGCTCATACCAGCAGCTAAGGCTTCCTCCCGAGTGTTTCCACTGGCTCTCAAAGTTAAACCACGAAAAGCTTGCCAGTTGAGCCGAAACCGCTGAGCTAGACTATCACTGTTGAAGTTAAAGCTTAGCTTAGGAGAAGGTTGGAAGGTAATACTGGCATCATAGTCTATCCCCTCATCCTCTGTACCCAAAAGAGCCGACACTTTTACCTTTAAGGGAAAGCCAGCAGGTTGATAGAATAGTTCCCCTAACCCCAATACTGACTCGTCGTAAACCACCCCCATCCCTAACGTCAGGTCTTCTGTGACTCCTAGACGATAGGCAATTCCTCCCCGTACGTCTGTAAACTCACCAAATAAATTCCCATTCTGGCTCGATTCCCGACTCAAGCCAGTGGAAACAACTAAAGCAGAGGCTCCCTTGGTCAATTGACCGGGTAGAGTAGAGAATTTGGCCTCTCGAATTTCCGGGTCCGCAGTAAGCTGTCCATCAGGATATAGAAAGACGCGATAAGTATTGCTACCGCCTCGTCCAGTTATGACATTTTCAAAGCGGTAAACCCCAGAGGAGTCCACTAGGATTTCATCCACTACCACATCATTAAAACCTTGGGTCAACTGGACTAAGGTACCCGGTTCAGCTTCCCCAGTAATGCTGCGTCCAATGTCATTAGCTTGCAACCGTTGGCTAGGACTAAATCCACCCCTTGATAAGGGTGGGGTAAATCCCCACCGCTGGATAGTGGTCGCACCCCAATATTGACCTGTCCCTTGACTTTGCCAAAAGGTGGGCTGGGAACCTAGGACAAAATCCGCTGCATCGGTTTGCCGAAAATACTGGGCTTCCTGTAACCGAAACGTCCCAGTATTGGTTAAATCCGGTTGGCTAGTCCTCAGAAACCAGCTACCTCCTAATAAGGTGCCGACGCTGGTAAATTCTCCACTATAGTTTGTGGAATTAGAAAAGGAACTGCTACCACCCCCTCTGCCACTAATATTCACCCGTTGTCTGATCGCGGATATGCTAAAGGCAGGGGCATCAATCTCAGATAATCCTTCCAGTACAACTGGGATTTCTGGAGTGCGCCGACCTTTGCGCCGCACATTTAACCAGGGGGGATTAAACGTAATGGCGTATTCAATCATGTCAAACTCCGTCGGCACTCCTAGAAGAGTTTGGATGGTTTTGACAGGAATGACTACTCCTAATTCTGGGTCAGTTGGTAATTCTTCTGGATTGATGCGGGTAACTAAACCAGGCGATCGCACTTCTAATAGACCGTCTTCTAAGGGTTTGACATCTAATTTCAAGCCCTGAATCACATCATCTAAGGGAATCAGCCATGTTTCAAAATTAATTGCCTGGGAACCATCTTCAAATCCCCGCACTAAGGTACTAGGAATCACATTCTGTTTTCCCAGATTGACGCCTACAGGAAGAATAATCAATTGATCACTATCGTTTCGCCTTGGGCTAGAGGTAGTGGCGGCGACTTCCGGTTTTGATACCTCAGGTGCTAGGGTTTGGGCAAAAACGGAAGTTATGGTAATCAAAGAACACAATAGAGTTGTTACAGCTAGATAAGCTAGTGAAATAATTTTCATCCAACACCTATGAGCTGACTAAATGCTGACTAATTTTTTTAAGGGAAACTACATACAGACTTCCCAACTTGGTCAGCTGAAGTAACAGTAACAACTAAGGGGTTTGATACTTCAGTGTTGCTGCACTAGCAGTACTGAAGTAGTCAGTCTACCTGTCGATTGGGTTCTTTTCGCACTTTATTACTAGAAAAACGATCACCCCATCACCCCATCACCGGTAATTTCATCCACCGTAATCAAGTTCACTGAATTTTAAACTTCGGTATCTTTCCGGATGTATCCAGTTAGCAAATTAGGAAACAATAGAAGTATAAACAAACAGTTGATTTCCACCAGATAAAGGACATGAAAAACCAATTCGGTAAATTCTTAGTTATTTCCGCCTTGACTGCTGTAGGTGTTGCTGCTGGTGCTACCAGTGCTTTGGCTCAGGTACCTCCTGCTTCTGCTACGATAGAGCAGGATTTTGAATTTGAGGGCACAGTAGAGGGCACCTGTTCTTTTGTAGATGTTCAAGCTGGTACTTTAACAAACCCTGTAGACGAAGTATTAACTGTTGTTAACCCAGGTGATTATGCTACAGGTTTAATGCTTTGTAATAGTCCAGCAACTATCTCTCTTGGAGACTTGATGGCGACGAATGAGGTATCTGAAAGACTTTTAGAAACCGCAGAGACCTACACCTATGGCGTTTCTTTTACTGAGATTGATGGTCCAACAACTGATGAAATCGAACGTACTATGGGAGAACCTGCAGCAGAAACACTAAATTTACCTCCTAGCGAATTCGAGGTTGAAGCTGACATGGAAATCGTGGGACTTTTACCCCTTGAAGGTGGTGATTACGCCTTTAAGTTTACCGTGACAGCTACAGCTAACTAAGGTCAAATTTTGGCTGGAAGCCAGCGACGTATCCCGCTGGAAGATTGATGTAAATGCAATTAACCTCTATATCTTTTTGTTGTCTCCGTGGGAATCGGCTTGACCTGATTTTTCCTACGGAGATTTTACCAATAAATGGTTGATTTATAGTAATCTAACATTTTTTTTAGGGAGTAGGGAGTAGGCAAGAGGCAACAGGCAATAGGCAACAGGCAACAGGCAATAGGCAATAGGCAATAGGCAATAGGCAAGAGGTAAAAAATATTGTCTACCTCATGACTTATGATAACTGGTAGATAAGCATTCAGCTATATGTGAGCCATCAGGCACTAATAACTAGTAATTAATAAAAAGTAATATTTCTATAAATTTTCTATATCTTTGGGAATAATCAGGATGGTAATAGGGGAATAATACGGATATAAAACCGTAACGTTATCCCAGGAAATTACCATGTCAAAAAAACTGATAAAATCCCTAGTCATTACTACGATAACTGCCTTGGGCATAGCCGTTAGTGCTATAGGTGCTGGTGCCCAGTTAGCGACATCTGACCAGGAGTTTATGTTTTTTGGAACCGTGGAGGGAGTCGGTTCATTTGTTAACGTAGAAATCGGAAGTCTAGAAATTTCTGCCAATCGATTGACCTCTACGGTTGAGCAACCCGCTAGAAGTAACCTAATATTTAATTCTAACGTCACCGTCAGTATTGGGGAATTGATTCCCTTGAATCAGCGGTCTCGGAAACTTTTAGAGCAAGCAAGTCAGGTAGAGTATGGCATCTTAGGTCTTCCTATAGGTGGCAGTCCAGATGGGGAAATTATTGAGATACTCTCCAAAAATGGTCAAGTAGTTGATAATCGAGACCAATCCACAGTAGAAACTAATGAGTCTGTTAACTACGATCTTGTGGCTTCTCTATCCATTGAATCTTTGACACCACTGGTGGCTGGTGAATATCTCTATAAGTTTAAGATTACTGTTTCTCCTAATTAGTTTGTCATCACAGCTTGTTTGATTTTGTTATCAAAAGCAGGTTCAAATAATAAACTATAATTACAAGACAATAAGTTATATATTTGAGCTTCTGTTGGATTTTCCGGAAAACTTCCCAAGTTTTCTACTTTTTGGAGTAAATCACTATAAAAAAAATCATAGTCTTGAGCGATATCAAAAAATATCATTGTTGTCAATGCTAATAAAACAGTAATTCCATGTTTACCAAAATAATGGTAATGACTAAATCTATATTCAAATTGTCCCGTTTCATCAAAATAATGTTCTGTCGTTTTTTGTAAAACTTGGGTTACCATTTTATTGATATTGACCTTGAAAATACAATAATTTAGCTCTTGATTAAAAGTGAAAATTTGGTTTTCAAAGACAGCCATTTCATCAAGACAACGGTTAATTAATTCCTGCAACTCATCAATCGCATCTTCTATTGTAGTAAATTTTTCAAGATAGTCTTTGGAGAGAGGATTTCTAATTTTTTGAATATGAAGGTTAATTTCTTCAATTCTTTGCTCAATTTTGTCATCAAGAGCACTTAATTCGTCGTTAAAATATTTAATCACTTCAAACCAAAACTTACTCTCATCCTGAGCATTTTTCTTTAAAAGATTATATTCTTTTAATTTGTTTAAAAGTAATTTTTTTTGGCGTCCATATTCTTCTTTTTTAGCATCACGCTGGTCAATTTGAGTTTGAATTGTAGCTTTTTCTTCTTTAAGACATTCAACATTTTTTTGATATTCTGTCTCTAGAGATTCAATATAACTATCTTCTGATTTAATAGAACTTCTTTCTTGCTCAAGATAATCACTTTCTCTATCAAGAGACCGTTTAGATTCATAAGTTAATCTAGACGAACTACGGTTAATCCTGTCAATATTAGCATTATACTTATCAAGTCTATCTTTCCAACGATCAAAACGAGAGTTGAAATTATGACGACGTGATGAAATGTCAAGGTAACGAGAATTATTAGCATCAATACGGGGATTATACTCATCAATAAGTTCCTCAATTTCTTGATTAAGGGATTCAAGTAAAGTATTTAATTTATCTAGTTTTTGAATTATTGCTAAGATACTATCCCAGTCTTCATCTAATTTTTGCTTAACAGATTCTTTTTCTATTTCCCATTCTTCAAATTCTTGATTTCTGAGGTCATAGGCTTGTTTTTGTATATCAAAAACAGAAGTCTTAATTAATTGATTAAAATACTCAATTCTTTCTGTAAAGATATATTCTTTGGATCTAATTAAATACTCAAACTTATCTGCCAGTGACTCAGACCTTTTTTCAACAATTGGATTATCAAAAACATCGCTTACTATATTCTTAACCTGTTCAGGAATAGAATTATCGTCTTGGTCTGACTGAATAGGAAGACTGACAATAAAATCAAATAAACTATAAGATAGTAGATGTAAAGGTTGATCGCAAGTATCACTTCCTGTTGCCTTTTGACAAGCAGCATGAGCATATAATCGGATTAATTCTTGCTTAACTTGATTAACATATTCATCAGGAGTTTGTTGCTGTTGATATTGAATTAATTCTTTAAAAAGTTGACCTTTATTTCCTTTTAACATTATTTCAGACTCATGTAATAAGTCTGAAATACCTTCTCCTGTAAAACAATTAACTCCAATAATAACAGGCTGAGAATGTTTTCCTAAAACTTTATGATGAACTTTTAAAATTTGGGTAGCTGTGTCTTGAATATTTGCGTCTTTGGCAAAATAGTTCATCCCTGTTTGCTTGTTGACAAACATATTAAAAACGTAAATAACATTTTGGTTAAATTTTAGTAAATCTCTTAAATATTGGCGGTCGCCTCTCGTAAATAGTTTTTCTGGTGCTATGAGATAATAAATTAAATCTGGCTGAAATTCTAGATTTACAAATTCTGATATACTAAGATTTTCTTCTTGAGGAGCAGAACAATTTTCTCGATATCTTGCTAAAGTAAGGTCTTCTACAATGGGACAATCCTCAATTTGATTAATTCCTAAAGCAACTCGATTATAATTTTCTAAGAGTTCATCACTACAAACACCAGGAGTATCAAAACATTTTAAACCAATAGGAAACTCAATTAGATTAATTTCCTTAGTACAATCTTGATGACCTGTAGACAAGAAGTAATCACTACCAAGTAAACGATTACTTAATGTCGTTTTACCTGCTCCTGTTCTACCTGTAAAAAATAAGTTAATATTATCAATATTTCTAGGATAATTGCCGAGCTTTTCAATGATAAACTTGGCACGAATTTTAGAAATGGATGGAGGCTTAAGTTGGAAATACATAGTTTTTTGTTTCTAACATGTGCTTAAAGAATACTTTTTAAATCTAGAGCAGGGAATAGTTAGGATTTCCCCACTCTGTTACAAGGTTCTAAAGTTGGATTAAAATCCTTTCTAAAATTTTGCTAATTTCTTCTTCATTCTCGCTAACAGCAAAGGAGTTAATCGCTTCCTTATATGGCAATAATATTGCTTGAGTTTCTTGACGCCCTACTTCTACTATTTCCTGAAAATCAGTTTGGAAATTTTGCTTTCCATTAGCACTTTCAATGCCTAAGCCAATAGCTAACAAGTTTTCAACAACAGGATAACCACCTTGTAAATATTTTTTGCCTATCTCTTGTTCTTGTTGTATTACTTCTGGCACTTTTTCTAAAACTTTTTTCTTAACTTCTTTCATGCCCATAAATTTATTCTCAGTAGTTGTGATAGTTTTAACTACGGGTTTAATCACATCCTCACTAACAGTAACTTGTTTTTTCTGTTTCTTTCCACCCATTCCAGCAGCACCAAACATACTAGCACCAAGAACAGGTAGAAATGCTAATCCGCCGGTTGCTAAACCAGCTCCTATTGCCGCCATTGTACCACTCGCCATTTCACCAAAGGCAGCGGCACTTGCACCTACTAATTCACCAAGATCAACCCCACCAGCCATACCAGCAAGATCAGCCCCACCAGCCATACCACCAGGAGAACCTTCTCCATCAACAGGTTTTTTTATTGATTCTTGAGATTGTTCATATTCTATAACTTGCTTTTCAACTTCTACGTCTTGAAAATCAGGTACATACTCACTTTTTTCGACTTCCCGGTTGTTATAAACAATCCGATCTACTAAGATCGTTTGCGCTTCTTCTCGTGAAATTTTGGCCTCTTGAGCTAACTGAACAATTGTATCATTCAATTCTTTTGCAGCTTCCAAGGTAGCATCTTCTTCCTGAAAAACTCGAATACCATAATCAGCAACTGCCATATAGGCTTCATTGAGTAAGTCTTGATTACCTTGTTTTTCATCTACTTTACGAGTAGCTAGACGACTTGCAATCTGAATTAATGCTTTGCGATAACGGCAACTACGTTCTTGTATAGCAAATTCCTTCAGTTGATCGGGTAAAACTTGTTTAAAGTTACCAATTTTATTATCTGGTAACATTGTAAGCATTAGTTTGGTAATTTGATTAATTCCTGTCCCTTGCTTACAGTCAATTTCAACAATAGGCACAGACTCATTAGGGTAAAATTCTTTAAAAATTTTAGTTATTTGTTGCCTTGCATCTTCTACACTTGCTTGACTGGTTATTCTTGTTCCATCATCTGTGAAATGAATATTTAGGGCAAAAATTACTTGATTTTTATCAGTTTGTTTTTTCTGTTTTCTGAGTAAAGCTTTTAAATATTTACGATCTGGTTTCACAAATTGAGTATGAGGAGCAACCACATAAAGAATAATATCAGGTTTACAATTTTCCTGATTTTCGGGGGATTGCCATTGCTCTACAGCTATATCTTCTTTTAAAACTTTTTTAGTAGTAGGATAATCTGAGCAATTCCATAACTCAAATTTATCAATAGGTATTAATTCCTCATCTTCATCATCAATCTGGGGAAGCATCAAAGCAGCTCGATTAATATTTTCGTATGTATCGCTACAACCCCCAGCACCAGGAAGATCAAAATACCATAAGTTACTACGCATTTTAAAGAAAACTACCATCCAAGTGCAATCTGTTTTACCTGAACTTTCAAAAACCTCATCATTATTAACATCATTAATAGTATTTGCTAATTTTTTATCAGGATCTATCAAAGTAACTGCTAGTGTAGTTTTACCTGCACCTGTACGTCCAGTAGCATAAAAATTAACAGGTTTTGGAAATAACTCTTTTTCAGATTGTTTTTTTAACCATTCTTCATCTACACGACCACTTAAATCTACTTCTCTGAAATCAAATAGTCGTAAAACATCAGGACGATCTTGAAAGATAAATTGTAGAGTTTGCAATGCTTTGTTAGACATGATAGACGTCTCCTTATTTGGTTTTGATTATTTTTTATGGTAAACAAACCAATCAATATGGTTCAAATTTAGATGTTTTGATGGTTTGTTTGAATGATTTATTGAAGCGTAATAGCTTCTTCTTGGCAATTAGCTAGTTGATAGACATTTAGCAAGTTGGTTAACAATTTAATATCATCTGTTTGGGCGACCTCCATTACTAAGTTAAAATCAGGTAAAAAGTTGTTAACTTTATTATTACCCCAATAAACTAATGGTTGTTCAGCTTCTTGATTAGCTTCTTTGACTAAACCACACTCCCCTAACATCACCGCCTGATCTAACCGATAAAGACGCTCTTTTTTACCTGTTTCTCTAATGCTTGATTTTGCTGAGCCAACAACCCTATTATTGCTTGCTGCTGTTGCAAAAACAAGCCCAGACATTCCTTCTCTGGGAGGTCGGTTGTGTCGTCGAGAGTGGCAAGCACAGTAATTTCAGTCATATCTGAGTTATAACAGATTCACTTACTTTTGGCAAAGGGACTGCCAACATATATCCTAAACAGGGGGTGCAGGGGTAATTGAGAAGTTACATTTACTGGAGTATCAGAATGGGAAAACATCCTGAAATGACCAGCTCAATTGGCAAGGCTGTTGAAAAGGCAAAAAGAGAAGTGCTCCCACTTTGATCTTACCTTCGGCGTAGCCGATACTTCGCGAACAGAAATGGAGATTTATTGCATACAAATTATATCATACCGCGCTCACAAGGTGGAAGTAATTGGGATAAAAATCTAGAATTACTTCATCTACACTGCCACGATGGAAAAAAAACAGAGAGTAAACAAAGCGAGAGTTAGCCGCCCAATTAATTGGGTGGGGGTGGAGCGTTCCGGGATTTATCAAGGGCTTTCGTGTTAAAATGGACTAGCGAGTAAGAACAAGGTTGGTTGCGTTGATTTTTTGCGCTTTACGGTGAGATACCAGCCAGTAAGAGACGGGGTTAATTCTACCTACTCCTCAAGGAACAGGCAAGCAATGCAGCAAAAAGGAGCTGTCACTTTAATGGAACACAGACCAGGGAAGAGTTGCTAGTGGTGCTTCAGGGGGGCCTTCATGTTTCGCTTCGTAGCCAGGCTTAGGTTGCTGCCCGTAACGCACCACTGCTGGGTCAAACAACTTTTAGGAGATGCACCCGAACACAGACCAGGGAACAGGCAAGATGCCTGTTCCACAAAACTCTTAAAATCATTCTATTATTAAGCAACGCCCTCAGGTTAATTACTCTGAGCAGTGGTGCTGGTGGGAACAGTCAGATTAATACTAAAAGGCACACTTTGTCGATTCTCTTCTTCGCCCCAAAGCAAGGTTCCAGTCAATTGGTATTGTCCAGCTGTCAATTCCTTGGCATGACTAGGATATCCGATAGAAATCTTCCGTTCCCCCCCAGCAATAACTGTCCATTCGTTTTGTTTGCCAGTGGTGACCGTAGTGCTTCCCTGTTTCAGAGTCCACTCCACCTTGGGACGTGCAGAGGCATTGCCACTGTTGCTAACCTGTAACAGAATCTGCTTACTCTTGTGATCAAAGCTCGCTTCCTCTACGGTCAATTTGGGAGAAATATCTCCATGACGTACATAGACAGTGACACCAACGCGAGGTACGATGCCCATACTTACACCACGACTATTATTCTGAGAATGTTCCAGATTTTCTGTGAAAATCACTGCCCGATATTCCCCTTTATCCATACTAGGAGGAAAGCGGGAAATCATGCGGATGCGGCGAGTTACTCCTGGTTCTACTACCAACTCACGAGGGGAGAATTGTAGATAAGGGGTTAAGTCATTAGAGCTAGATTCCAACGCCTCAAACCCATTTTCATCGTAGGTGAAAGGTGTCGCATAGACACGGGCTCGAAACGCCTTATTACTGCGATTGGTGACGTTGATGATACCTTTGGCTTGACCTCGTTCTGCTTCTTCTTCAATAACTAAAGGAGAAACTTGAACCTGAGCTTTAGCTAATCCGGGAAACAGCACCAGTGCAGATAAGGCGCAACTACCTAAATAGGATATTAAATGTTGATTGAGTTTAATCATTTCTAGGGAACAGGGAATCGGGAATCGGGAATCGGGAATCGGGAAGTTAGAAGTTAGAAGTTAGAAGTTAGAATTTAGAATTTAGAATTTAGAAGTTAGAATTGGGAATCGGGAATCGGGAATCGGGAATCGGGAATCGGGAATCGGGAATCGGAAATCGGAAATCGGGAATAGTAAATAGGTAAAAATATGTGTAACTAATTAATATAAAAGTAAGCATTTAGCTTATGGGCTACTTGAGGTGCTACTTGAGGTGCCAAAGGCCAAAGGCTGACGGCTGACGGCTGACGGCTGATTGCTGATTGCTGATTGCTTACGATAATTTAGTAACCAGCGATATACTTTAATCTATTGTTGACTAAAATTTTAGTAATAGCTATGGTTGAAATTACTGATTTTTATAGAGTATTTTAAAAAAAAAATCGTTATAAATACGGATATAGCAATCCTAAGTAATTTGTAAGTATTCACACAAAAATAATTACCGGTTTTACAAAATAAAAATCCTGATTTTGTAAGCATTATCGAGAATAGGAGGAGGTAATTTATTTTGTAATGATACTTAAACAATACTTCCCTTAAAATCGTCCTGAGTGCTAAGTAGTGATAAATTAAGCCATGATCACAGAATATTCAAGTTCAATCCTGACTTAGGTAACAAAAGCAGGAAAAGGTTGATATGTAATCCCTTTGCTCTGACACCTATGCCAGCATGATAGTAACGGACATTGCCTCAAATCAAGAAATTTCCAGTTGGAATCGGCAAACCTATCAACGTTTGAAACTCGCTTTGAGCATTGGTCTGCGCCGCCAGCTTTTTTTGGCAGTGTGTGATGACCTGAATCTGCGCAACCACCTAGCAGATCAACTATACCGAGAGTTAGGCTTATCTGCAGCAAACGGGTCAAGGAACCACCAAGGTTACCCAAAGTTGGTCAGCTTGAATTTAAATCTGAGCGAACCCAATCCTGTAGCTCAGATTAGTCAATGGTTAACCGACCATGAGGAATCTTACACTTCTGAGAGTATACCGGGATTTCAGATTCTGGGTATAGAAAACTTAACACGGCAACCGGCAACACTGCAACGATTGTTTCTCAGGCATTTACAGTCAATTGGGAATAATCTCAGCTACTGGGAACTGACTTTCTTGCTCTGGTTGCCACGACCTTGGTTTTATTCCATTCAGCAGTCGGTACCAGAATTTTGGCAACAGCACACTGGTTTCTTTGAGTTTGAAGGAGAACCAACACCCCTATCCCAACGGGTGACTGATACACCAGAGGCTTCCTACACATTACCCCCTTCAACAACAGTAATCGATCCTGGTCAGGAAGATGTGGAGACACTGTCACGGCAAGAGGATGTGTTGACAGTTAAAAGTTTTAATGTTGAAACATCAAACGATAACTTTGAACCAAAGAATGTGCGACTTGAAAATCACAGTGAAACACGACAAGATAACTTACAACTAAATAACCTGCCACCGACAACTGAAACTGAAACACCACAAGATAACTCTGAACCAAATAACTTGCAACCTGGAACTCAAAAACCATCTACAGGCCAAACCTATCTTGAATTGGGTAATCATTATCGCTACCTGATTGAACAAGGAGATGCCTCTGAGGAAAACTTAGTAATCGCAATCCAGGCTTATGAGCAGGCGCTGCAATGGTCAAAATTCACACCTATCGAAGAATCCGCTATCCTCAATGATGTGGGAAATTTCTACTGGATGCTATCTCGTTGTCCGAACAATGACAACCTGATGGCCTCTTATTTGGAGCAAGCCATTAAATGCTATCAAGTAGCACTAACTGACTTTTTAGCGGAACAATCTCCGGAAATTTTTAGCATGATACAGAATAATTTGGGAACAGCTTATGGAGAGTTAGCCCAGTACCAAGATTTAGCTAAAAACCTGGAAAATTCTATTCGCGCCTATGAAGAAGCTTTGCGCTATGGCGGTGCTGATCATGACTTGGTTAAATATGCTTCAACCCAGAATAATTTAGGAACGGCTTACTGGAATCTAGCGCAATATCAATCACCAGTGCCTAATTTAAAGAAAGCGATCGCAGCCTACCAAGAAGCAATCTCTCATCATGACACCACAGCCAATCCTCAGAATTGGGCAATGATTCAAAATAACCTGGGTACGACTTACTGGAGTCTTGCCCAGCACGAACAACCAACAGTCTGGTTGAAGCTAGCCATATATGCCTATCAAGATGCTCTCAAATACCGGAAATCGGAGGTTGACCCAGCTGGCTGTGCTGCGACACAGAATAACCTAGGTACCGCCTACTGGCACTTAGCCGACCAGTTCAAGGAGGAATATGGGGCAAGAGCAGAATACCTTAAGCAATGTATAACGGCTTATGAAAATGCTCTTGCGATCGCAGGATATCAACCACACCCCTCTGACCAAGTCCCTAACCAGAACAGATCACCTGTACCAGTTAACTTTGATATTATCGCTACCTACAACAACTTGGGGCTAGTGAATTTCCAGCTAGGGACACAGCCACAATTTTCCTTAACCAAAGGGTCTAAGTTAACTCATTTAGAAGCTGCCCTACACCAACATGTGCAAGCTTGTATGGGTACAGTTGATCAACCCGAAACCTACCAAATTTCTCTGAACTACCTGATCCACACCATTCGGGCATTTTCTCGGGAAAATGGTCCTGCGGGACAAAGCTTTGCCCTTTCCAAAGTTCCAGGTCAGCTATTACCAGAAATTTTGCCTCGCCTATGAGCCTAGGAATTGAAATTCCCAATTCCCAATTCTAGGGAAGCTAAATTATTTGTGATAATTCTTGATCCAAAGTTCCCAACTCCCGACTCCCGACTCCCGACTCCCTATTCCCAGATCCGCTGTTCCCTTTGGTACCCCAATTCTCAAATTGATCATAACTCTAAAAAGGGAGTTCACCATTTTCATCATATTCTAACTCTTGCGGCCTATTCTGAATCTTTATCGAAAACGGTCTTGGATCAGGTTGATTTTCGGCTACTGATGATTCGGGTTGCTCTTGGTCAAAGGTACCCTGAGTATCCTTGACAAACGACTCTACTAATGGCTCTTTGGGCATCACTTCATTATTACTCAGCTCATCATTTAAATCAATAATTTCTCCGCCAAAAGAATCTTTAATTTTTCCTAAAGCTTGCTCTATTTGATCAGCATCCCAGCCTAAGTCAGGGAAGTCATAGGCTGGCCTGGATAATACTGGACTGGATAATGCTGGGCTAGATAATGCTGGGCTGGATAATACAGTCTCCGCTGCTTCAGATGTTTCAGAATTGCTAGGAGGAGTAAGGTTTTCTGGCTGGGATGGTTGGGGGGAAGGGTTTACCGCTGTCTTTGAAGAGTCACTGGTGCTAGGTGGCACAACTAGTTTGGCTTCGGTTGAATCCCCCTTTGAATCCCCCTTGCTGTTTGAAGATTCCTGTGGTGCTTCTGGGGTAGTGATTGGTGGAGGTAATTTCTGAGTTGGTACTGCTGGTAGGGTCACTCTGGATTGAGGAGCGGTCTGGGACGGGTTTGCTCCTACTAGTTGGAAATTAACTTTCACATGACCTGGATGGACTTTGGCAAATGCCTTTTGAATTTGGGGCAACATTCCTTGTATGAGTTTTTGTACACCCTTCTTTTTGATGCCAATAGATGCCTCTGCGCCATTGAAAGCTAATAAACAGCCATTGCTACGCAGTATTTCTCTAGAGCCATCCAGTTCGATATTATGAATAACCTGTTGCCAAACCTGCTCGATTTGGTAGGGCTGGTTGCTAACCTCCCTATCTCGCTCAACCCTAGCGCTATGGTCAACCGCCTGATTCGGTGTTGAGGTTGAGACTAAATCAGGGGTTTTGGGTATGCCATTGCTAGAGGTGTCCGGGTGTGGTTGAAACCCTAACCTTTCTGAAGGCTTAGGCTCCTCAGTTTTCTGAGTCTTCGGCTTGTGAGCTTGTTTACTTGGATGCTCTGGTGTAGGAGTAGTCTGATCTGGGGTAGAGGTTGGTTGATTGTATTGCTCTTTTCTGGGCTGATGTCTCCCAACTGGTGCTAGGTTAGGCTGGTGCCTAGGTTTCACCGCAGGTGCTGAGGGTTTGACTGATGGATTTTTAGGGGATAACTGTGAGGTTTCTAGGGATTCAGAGGCAAGAGCCCCTGGCAATAACCCCATTAGAGTTACTTCTAACCACAGACGGGGCTGGGTAGTGTTTTTGATCTGAAGTTCACTGTCTTTTAGATGCTGTTGACCACGTAAAATACTCTCCAAATCCAACTGTATAGCTAACTCACACAGCTTCTGCCAGGTTGGGAGGGTGATGGCTGATAAATTATTACGAGCAGGAGCAGTTTTAGCAATTAACAAATCTCGGTAGAAGCTAGCCAGATTTTGTAGGATAACTAGGGGTTCTCGACCTCTATCGATCAGATAGCCACATTGTTCTAGTACTGCTACCGGTTCAGAAGATGCGATCGCGTTTAGCAATGCCAGTAAGTCTTGTTCAGGTACTGCCCCTACTAAATCCCAAACCTGCTCTACCGTGACCTGTTCATCTAACAAACTCAGTTGATCTAGCAAACTTTCTGCATCCCGGAGCCCCCCTTGAGCCACTTGTGCCACTACGGTTAAGGCATCTGGTGTAATAGCGATATTTTCGTTAACTGCAATATCCTTCAAATGAGACACCATTGCCTCTAGGGGAATGCGGCGAAAATCAAAACGTTGGCAGCGGGAAATAATGGTGGGTAATACCCGTTGAGGGTCTGTGGTAGCCAAGATAAAGACTACCCGCTCCGGCGGTTCTTCCAGGGTTTTGAGAAGGGAGTTGAAGGCTGCGGTACTAAGCATATGGCATTCATCGATCACATACACTTTGTAGCGGCACTGGACTGGGGCAAATTGAGCCCGTTCAATGATTTCTCTGATATTATCTACACCGGTATGACTAGCTGCGTCCATCTCAGTCACATCCAAGGCTAAACCAGCAGCGATCTCACGGCAGACTTGACATTCCCCACAAGGCAATGGAGTTGGCAAATTAGTCTTGAGACAGTTGAGGGACTTAGCTAAAATCCTTGCCGAAGAGGTTTTGCCCGTACCTCTAGGGCCAGTAAACAAATAGGCAGGGGCAATGCGCTCACTCTCGATGGCATTGGTTAGGGTTTTTGCGATCGCATCTTGCCCCACTAAATCCGCAAATCTCTGGGGACGATATTTGTGATGTAGGGGTTCGTAGCTCACGACTTTGTGCTGTGCGGGGTTTCTCGCGGTTTAGCTAATAGTGTTTTAATTTTAGGCAAGACAGATGGGGGTCTTGTTAGGGATTGCTGGAGACAGGGGTTTGTTAAACCTTTATCTTCGGTGGTAATCTTTCACCAAAGATAGTAACAGGGATATCAGACTCCTATACTACTGATGGGTTACTTTACGTAAACTATATAATCGAGCATTTCTACCTCATCGATATATATCTTTTGTTTTAATTATGGAATCAGCTATTTCTTCTTCTGTTAGTACAACTGACGAATTACCCCGTGAGGTGAGAGTTGCTCAACTGCGTAATCTGGTAGAAACTCTACACATCGCGGATGAAATTGCCAGCCAAGGCTACCTGATTAGTAGTTCTGAACTGGCCGATTTAATGGATGTGAACGCCAGCGCTGTCACTAGTCGGGGTAACCACTGGTCTTGGCGCAACTGGGTTGTGTCAAGGGTCAGGCGTGAAGGTAATCAAATTCTGTGGCAGTTAGAACGGGTAGACAAAGGGAATATAATGGATGAAGACTAAACCTTACAAGACTAAGCCCTAGATAGGGGCGTGTCTATACTACGTTGAGACTATGTTGGTAAGCAGTCAGGGGTCAGCGGTCAGTGGTCAGGTTATTTGATTCAATTGCGGTGTGCTCCTTAAGTACTGTGGCCAAAGGCTGTTGGCTGATAGCTGATAGGCGACACGCTGATAGCTTACCTATGTTGAGACTATGTTGAGTGTTGACCCTTGACTGACTGTTAAGGATTAACAATCAACACTCAACAGTCCCACTGGTGCATTAAACCCCATGAAAACAACTTGATATTACTCATATGTCTTATCACAACTGGGATGATGGGAAAATAGCTAATATATTGGCAGTAACCCTAGTCTTGCAAATGTAGGTTACAGCGCAAGAACATGGGTCAAACAGAGCGAGCAGCTTCATGGCATCCGTACCCAAAATGACTTCACCTGTCTCGGAAAACCCGAAGAACTTGATCCGCCCATTTCAATACCATGATTTGGCAGCAATAGAGACGCTAGTGCAACAGGCAACTGATGGGCAGAGTAAGATCTACCCATCAGTTGACCAACAGCCACTTAAGCACGTTAGACGCTGGTATTGGTTGCTGAAGTTTTTGAGTTGGTTTCCCAACCCCTACCAGTACAGCTTTTGTATCTATGTGGCTGAGCAACTCCAAAAGCTGCGCGGACTGATCAAAATTTCCCCATTTAATCACACCCGTAGTACTTGGCGGGTGGAGCAGGTGTTAGTTGATGCCAACACTCCTCTAGTAAGTAACACCCTGGCAACTCGAGACATTGGCTCGGCTCTGTTGCGCTATTGCTTTGAAAAAATTTGGCAAGCGCGAACTTGGTTATTGGAAGTCAATATCAATCATAAAAGTTCACTGGCTCTGTATCGGCAAAACGGATTCCAGCCCCTAGCTCAGATGACCTATTGGGCGATTGAGCCAAAACTGCTGGAAAAATTGGCGGTTCGTGAACCAGATTTGCCGAACCTGTTGCCTGTCAGTAACGCAGATGCTCAGTTGCTCTATCAGCTGGATACGGCATCAATGCCACCAATAGTGCGTAAGGTTTTTGACCGCCATATTCAGGATTTTCAAACCAGTATGTCACGGAAAATCATTGATTCACTGTGGCAGTGGCTAAATCATACTGAAGTAATCAGTGCCTATGTATTTGAACCACAGCGTAAAGTCGCCGTTGGCTATTTTCGGCTGCGACTGTGCCGTGATGGTAACCGTACCAACTCAGCTGAGTTAACAGTTCATCCAGCCTACAATTACCTATATCCAGAGTTACTGTCTCAGATAGCAAGGATTGCTCAAAAACTGCCTTCCCAATCCCTAAATCTGGCAACGGCTGACTATCAAGCTGAGCAGGAAGAGTATCTAGCTCAGCTGGGAGCAGAACGGATTGAGCATACTCTGCTGATGTCCCGTTCCGTCTGGCATAAGTTGCGGGAAACCAAGTCTGTTACTTTTGAGTTATCGGATGTGCTTCAGGGGCTACAGCCAGCCCGAACCCCAATCCCCAGCCGCATATCCTGGTCACAATCCCCATCGAAGAAACACCGTGCTAAGGTAAAAAAGGTCTCCATTGGGGTTTCCCAGTCCTCCAGTGTAGTCTCTCAAGAGGAGAGGGTGTCAGTTAAATCTTCACCGCAGAAGTAGTTAGTTATCCCCACTTGGGTTATAAAAGCTAATTTACAGATGCCCCATACCTAATGTGCCATTCCCCAAATTCGCTCTTTGACTAAAAATGGATAGCATAGGAGCTTAAGTTATGGAAAGAATTTCAGCACTGGGATTGGATTTGGGAAGCAAACGTATTGGTGTGGCGGGTTGTGATGGGACGGGTTTGATTGCTACTGGTTTAACTACCATTGAGCGTACCTCCTTTCAACGGGATGTTGACCAACTGCGAGAGTTAGTTGAAACCAGAGAAGTGCAGGTACTGGTGGTAGGTTTACCTTATTCGATGGATGGAACCCTGGGTTTCCAGGCACGAAAGGTGCAAAAATTGGCTAGGCGATTAGCCACAGCACTTCAGCTGCCGCTAGAGTATATCGATGAACGGCTTACCTCTTGGGAGGCTGAATCGCGACTCAAGGCGAGTAAGCGATCGCTTACCCACAATAAAGGACTGATTGACCGTCACGCTGCTGCTATCATCCTACAACAGTGGTTAGATAGGCGGCGCTCGGGGAATTGAATCCCTTCTTGATGGTGATAGAATAGAAAACTGTTGACTTATACTATTTAAACTTTATCGATGAGTCTAACTCAAGAACGTAAAACTGAAATTATTAATGGCTACCAGGTTCATGAAACTGACACTGGTTCGGCAGAGGTGCAAGTGGCTATCCTGACTGAGCGTATCAATACATTGAGTCTCCATCTACAAAGCCACAAAAAAGATTACTCGTCTAGACGGGGATTATTAAAGATGATCGGTCGCCGCAAGCGCTTACTTAGCTATATTCGTCAAGACGATCAACAACGGTATAAAAACTTGATTGAGCGCTTAGGTATTCGGGGTTAGACCCTAGTTGAACGGACCCTAGTGTAAAAGAGTGTATGTCTACTGAACCGTCACGGGAGCGATTGCCTTTTGAACCACGTCAAAAGCGCAAAAAGAACCCTAAAGCCCAAAATTCATCAACAAATCCCCAAGCTACTCCAAAGGAAAAACCCAGTCAAACTACTGTCAAGCAAGATAAGAAGCAAGATAAGAAGCAAGATAAGCCAACGGCTGCCTCAAATGACTCAATGGCAATCCCCGATGTGGTCAGTAAACGGATGGTGCGTCGGATGGCTCTAATGTGTGGTATTCCCAGTTTCTTAGGGATAGCTACATTTGTGGTTAGCTATTTATTGATCACACAGGTTGGGGTAGAGTTACCCCATGTGGCAGTCATTCTGGTGAGTATGGGATGCTTTGGTCTAGGTGTGTTGGGGTTGAGCTATGGTGTTCTTTCTGCTTCATGGGAGGAAGATATACCAGGAACTTTTTTTGGTTGGCAAGAGTTCACCACTAACCTAGGCAGATTGACATCAGCATGGCGTGCTGCTAAGACAAAGAGTTAACCCTTTGGGGAGCCTATGGTCTCGGTTTGGGGATAAGGTCACCAGGTAGGAAGCACTTTTTCGCTTCCTAACTAACCTGGGCAAGGGATTTGTTATGTTAATTAACATATTGTTATATTGATTAGTTAGATTTTTTCCGTTCTTCCGCCTAAATCCAAGATTCTACAAGGGTAATTTGATCAAAATTTTGGTTCAAGCAGATATCGCGACTATTGAAATATAAATATAAGTCAAAAAGGCATATATAGAGCCAGAAAGTGTTCTATAGAATAAGAAAGTACTCTGTCAACAGCAAAGGGTAGGAACTCGACCATCTCCGACCCACATTCCCTGACTGGGGCTAAAATCCCTAAGCTGTTAAGAATCTAGTTGTATTAGACACTCTAAGGGAAATCTTGGGTTTCATCCTTAGAATTATCTTTGTTTACATGTACAACCAATTAATCGGCTCTTAGTCGGCTGGTTTTTCATCCCCGGTCATTAGACGCGGGGTTTATAAACTCACGAGGATTTTTTTTATGATAGTAGTCATGAAGGTAGGCTCTCCAGAAGTCGAGGTGACTCGCCTTAGCCAAGAATTGAGCCAATGGGGGCTGACTCCAGAAAAAATTGTTGGTAAGCATAAAGTAGTGTTGGGTCTAGTTGGTGACACCGCTTCTTTAGACCCCCTACAAATTCAGGAAATTAGTCCGTGGATAGAACAGGTACTGCGGGTAGAGCAACCGTTTAAACGGGCTAGCCGTCAGTATCGTCACGGGGAAGCCAGTGAGGTACTAGTGCCAACGCCGAATGGGCCAGTGGTCTTCGGTGAACACCATCCCTTGGTGATTGTTGCGGGTCCGTGCTCGGTGGAAAACGAGGATATGATCGTCGAAACAGCACGCAGGGTTAAGGCATCAGGAGCCAAGTTCCTGCGGGGAGGTGCCTACAAACCCCGGACATCCCCCTATTCGTTCCAGGGTCATGGCGAAAGTGCCTTGGATTTGCTAGCCAAGGCACGGGAAGCAAGTGGCTTGGGCATCATTACCGAAGTGATGGACACTGCTGATGTGGACAAAATTGGTAAGGTAGCGGATGTTCTGCAAGTGGGTGCCCGTAATATGCAGAACTTTGCCCTACTGAAAAAAGTGGGGGCTCAAGATAAGCCAGTACTCCTGAAGCGGGGCATGTCAGCAACTATTGATGAGTGGTTGATGGCTGCTGAATATATCCTAGCAGCGGGCAATTCTAATGTGATTCTTTGTGAACGGGGAATTCGGACATTTGACCGTAAATACAGCCGGAATACCCTAGATCTTTCAGTACTGCCAGTCTTACGACTCCTAACTCACTTGCCGATTATGATTGACCCCAGTCACGGCACAGGGAAGTCTGATTATGTTCCAGCTATGGCAAAAGCTGCGATCGCAGCTGGAACTGACTCGTTGATGATCGAAGTTCACCCCAACCCCGCTAAAGCTCTGTCTGATGGACCACAATCCTTGACACCGAATCGGTTTGATGAGTTGGTGAAAGAAATGGCGGTAATCGGTCAAGCCGTAGG
Organism: Moorena sp. SIO3E8; assembly: GCF_010692445.1. Classification (NCBI taxonomy): domain Bacteria; kingdom Bacillati; phylum Cyanobacteriota; class Cyanophyceae; order Coleofasciculales; family Coleofasciculaceae; genus Moorena; species Moorena sp. SIO3E8. Next base: position 26,894 of record NZ_JAAHHM010000023.1, read on the forward strand.
GCGTTGGCCTCAATCTGCTGTGGCTGTTGCTAGTCATTAGTAGTTAGTTTGTAGTTATGACCTGAGTTCGACATAACCAACTTTATCTAGAACTCAGGTTAATTAAGACTAAGAACTAATCAAACAAAGACTCTGTGTTCTAGACAAGGCATCTGTTGGCGGACTTGTTGGAGACGGTTTGGGTCAATTTCTGCGATCGCAACTCCTGGTGTGTCTCCAGCATCTGCCAAGATCACCCCCCAAGGGTCCACTATCATCGCATGACCATGGCTGTAGCGCATGGCATAGTGACGACCAGTTTGGGCTGGGGCAATCACATAGCAGGTGTTTTCTATGGCTCTAGCTTGGAGCAGAACTTGCCAATGGTCTTTGCCAGTGTAGGCGGTGAAGGCAGCAGGCACAAACAATACATCCGCTCCATTCTGGGATAAGTGTCGGTAGAGTTCCGAAAATCGGACATCATAACACACAGAGAGTCCCAAATTCCCGAATTTTGGGGACGAGTAGACCGTCGGTAGCTCAGTTCCAGCCTTAACTGTCTCTGATTCTCGATAGGTATTCCCATCAGGGAGGTTAACATCAAATAGATGAGCTTTATGGTAGCGAGCTAGTTCATTGCCACTCGAACCGATGAGTAGGGCAGTATTGTAGACTTTACTAGTACCCACCGGTACCGGAAAGCCACCACCAAGGATGGTGACCTGGAACCGTTGCGCCATAGTTTTGAGGAATTGCTCACTTTGCTCTGCGATCGCATCAGCGTGGGTAATTTTGTCTTGCTCTGTACCAAGAAAAGAAAAGTTTTCCGGTAAGCTGATCAGTTGAGCACCACGACGCACGGCTAGGTCGATCAGTTCTTCTGCCTGAACTAGGTTTTGTTCTAGGTCAGGGGAGCTAGTCATTTGAATGGCAGCTGCAAGATAGCACTTCATTATGAGTGAACCGTAGAGTTTTCAAGATAGACAGATATTAAATCTATAGACAGATATTAAATCTATTTTCTATATTTTCCCCAGAATGCCCCAAACCAAATTAAAAAAATTTCATCACTGTCAGACTTCCCGTCGCAGAACCAGCACTGGACAATGGGCAAATCGAACGACTCGCTCAGCTACTGACCCCAAAACAAATCGTTTCAGACCCGTATAGCCATGAGATGGGATCACAATCAAGTCAATAGCTTGTTCCCTGGCGTAGTCGATGATGTTTGAGGCAGGATTTCCGATGGTGATCTGGACATGAATTCCTTGGTATTGAGGTTCCTTAAATCTGTCAGAAAGTACCTTTTCCACATGGGATTTACGGGTCTGGCTATCTACTGTACGCCACATCACTCCCGGTTCACCAGGGTTGAGAGGAGGTAGGACATGGATAACGTATATATGAGATGCATCCTTGACAAATTCTATTGTTTTTGCTAATGCCTCAAAGGAGGTTTCAGAAAAATCAATCGGGACAAGTACACGGTCGGTGGCGAATAAGCTCATAGATTGACTCCTATGGCTTCTTTAAAAATATTATAAATACTGATCTTCTAGGAAGATTGAGTGTAAGCTATCAGCTATTAGCTATTAGCTATCATGCGCTTTAACTGAACCGGGTCGGATGAGTAAAACGATCAGGAATTTTCAACTAGCTTTACCAGCCCGTAAGGTTGTTTACTACTTCCCGTTGATTAGCGTTAGGTTGACAGCTGTTCGCGAAGCGTGAGCCATTCGCGTAGCGTGGCCTTTGGCCAAGGCTCACGGCTAAATACTTACGTTTTTGAGTTTAATAAACTTCATAAGTATGATGTTTTTTACAAAAAAATATAGGGAATAAACGCTTAATTAAGCCAGGGTTATTTTTACGAATCATTTAGGACTGCTATAGAGGAGATTAGGCGCACATAATGTCGAATGAGCGCCTAAACTTTTCTATACGATACTTTGCACGGCAACAACTTGCGTTTTGAACTGGGTGGGATTCAGCTAACTCTAGGGGAGTATTGAGTCGGCACATGTCAAGTATAAACAAGAGTTAGATTTCTTACTGAGGTTTCAGGCTTTTGACAAACCTCACATTATGACCGTTTAAAGTATATGCCGATTGCGGTGAGCATTTACTTAATCTGAAACTTGCTTACTTCGATTAATAAGCGTAATACCACAGAAGACTATCGCACCGCCAAGTAAGGATAATGCTGTGGGGACTTCGTGTAACCACAACCAAGCAATAAACGTCGCGGCTACAGGAATCAAAGCTAAATAACTGCCTGCTTGTGAGGCTGGAAGCTTAGACAATACATAAGACCATGCAACGTAAGCCAAAATACCTGGGAATAGAGCCAGATAAACGATTGCTAAAGTTGAATTCAACGGTGCATTAGTAACTGACAACACGGCACGAGGTGCAAAGAAGAATAAACAGATTGCTCCTGCCCAAATTGCATAGGTTATAAATTGAATTACAGTGTATTTCTGTAGCAGTGGTTTTTGTAGCACTGAATACAAGCTGGTTGAGACGGTCGAAATAAAAACGAATAATACTCCTATCGATAGGTGAACAACATCGCCTTCAGTGAAGGACATATCGCCTTCAGTGAAGGACATAATACCAACACCCACAATACACAACGCAATACCAATCCAACCTATTTTTTTAAGTTGTTCGTTTAAGAATAGTACTGCCAAAATTGCGATAACGCCTACTTGCGTCGAGTTAATAAAGCTTGAGACACCAGCCGTAACAGTAAGCTCACCTGTATTGAGCATGAAATTGTAAAGCGCGATACCGATAAAACCACAAAAGGAAATTAGCGGCAAATCTTCTAGTTCAGGCATTGGCATTCGGCTGATTAGGGCATACACAAGCAGAACCAGAGATGCGACTAGATATCGTAGAAAACCGACTCCGGCAGGACTGTATCCAGTCAGGGAAACCCGAATGGCAGGAAATGCGGATCCCCACAAAATAAGTTTTATTAAAATGGCACCAAAAACCAGTGCTTTAGCGCGATTTTCCTTACTAATCTCAATAAACATAGCTAAAAGTCATATTTTTATATTTAATTTGAGTAAAAAAGCACTCACCTAACTCTAACAAATTCTCCGAGAGTGATCGCTTGCGATCGCTCTCGGAGTTATTCAAAGCATTGACTGAACCCCTAATTCTTTCCTTCTCAACTGGCCAAAATTTTCGATCTATTAAATTTCAGTAATTCTGAAATCTCTTTTTGGCTGGAGTTGAGATACCTGAATCCCTAAAAATTTAGCTAGTTATTAGAGAAACTTTTGCAATACAAAGTTTCGTGCCAGTACAGGTAGGTTAGTATATTCAGCTAGAGCTTCTATTGTGGTGATATCCCTTTCCTTCGCCAAAGTCAGCAAATCACTGGCACCTTGCTTTACTTGTCTGTACACAATTTCATGTCCTAGACGTTTATGATAAGTAGGTGTCTGTTCATTTTCCATTGCCTTGGTGATGCCTCCATTTTCTGTGGCTCTGAAAAATATTTCCACTTTAGAATTTCCTGCTCCACCGGGAGTTATTGCTTGACCTTGCAATGCCATAATACCCCTGTCTTTGAGAGCTTTCATGATTTCCAATCCTTCATCTCCAGGAGGAATTGCCCAATTTTCTGATAGAAGCACAGTGGAATTGTATGGAATAGCATCAAGATTGGAATGCTTTAGGGCTTTACCGAAAGTCATAGCAATAATTACCCTCGGTTCACCATTTTTACCCAATGCTTCATCAGTAAACTTTCCTGGCTCTGCTAAAGCCACACCCCAACTGGAGGGAATTCTTTGGAATGCTTCACCATTCATACGGTATCGTTCGCTTTCCAAGATGGGAACCAGTTTTTCTCCTGTGGTAGAATCTGTCTCTACAGGTTTGGTGTAGTCATAGGCTATATCTGAGACTAATACATTTTTAAAACCCTTTTCTGCCAGTCGTTTAGCTGTATCTGAACCCATTGCACCTGCTGCACCAATTAGTGAGATGGGAAGATTTTCATCGTCAGCATTAAATAATCCTTGCTCACTAGCTGCATCAAAGGCTCCAAAAAATCCACTGACTGTGTAGGCTGCTTTACCTCCACCTCCACCAACAGAGGCATCAACACCCAAAACTTGAGGTGTATGCTCATGAAGATAATCAGCTAACCTTTTATTCGGACCAAAATCAGGTGTAATGAATAGTGCACCCGCTGGAATGAAACTGTCTTCTTCTACAACATTCCCTTGAAAATCGATTTTTGTTGCTCCTGTTTGACCATTGAGGAATTTTCCTACCTCCTTGAAGATAGAAGAATACACTTCATAAGCTTTTGGATGGCTGGCATCGACAATAATCTCATGTATGTCTAAATTTTCTGATAGTATGATAGCCCGTCCACCTCGAAATTCAAGTTTTAGAAAATCCCGAGAAAAATCATATCCTTCAGGAATATCTTTTTGTGCTTCATTTTGTGCCTTCAAGTAATTTTTTATTTTACTTTCAGGTGAAATTAATTCATCTAAAGCACCCTTTTCATTTGTCTTACTAAGATATTTATGTTTAGTATGACTTTCATAAAATGAAAGCTTTAACAAAGACTCAAGGGCATTCAAACGGCTTTGCTCGTAGTCTCCCTCCACCGGAGGCTCTGCACGGGTACCGCCATAGGAGGAGTTACAATTTAATACTGCTTTTAAGTTTTTTGGATCACTAGTGCCGCTGTTATCTGGATGTACTAGTACCTCAGGACTATCAACGGATTCCCGATTGATTGCTAGAAATACAGTAGCGGTATTGGGAATTGGAATTTCATATATGTAGGTGTGTATGTTGACATACTCCTGTGCGGTTAGCTTGAGTACGTTAACTTCAGGTAAAGCTTGCATTGACATAAGTAAGTTTTATCCTTGTTGCAACTAAAAATGAGGTTTTAACGCTCTTAATCTTCTGTTTTTAGATTAAGCTTTTATCTGTCAACAACTCAACGAATTTTAGTTAGTTGTTTTGAGTCCGAACTCCATTCAAAATAACCATTAGATGAAAAATCTAAATTTGGCTTTTTGTATCGCTCATGGGGAATCGGAAATCCAGCTTTCAAATATTCCTCCAATAGGTATGCACCATCGGTAGAGTCTATTTTTAATCTGGATAATATTTTTTGTTCTACCGCTGAGGTCTGACTACGAACAAAATCTAATAATTGAGATAGGAGACCAGAACCTTCTGGTAATCGAACCTTCTTCCTGAGCCTAATATAATCTGGCAAATAATCTGCCATTGCCTCTCGTAATATCCACTTTTCAATACCATTACGTAGTTTAAGCTCAAACGGGACATTATACGCAAAACGCAGAAATTCTTTGTCCATGAATGGTGGACGTGCTTCAACGGAGTGAATCATACTGCATCGATCTGATCGTTGTAGATCTGTGCGGTACAAATTGCCCAGACGATAGGTCATTAAGTATTCAGGATCGGGAGAAGTTTTAAAGAAATCATAACCGGCTAAAACCTCATCACTTCCATCTCCGATGAGAATAATTTTGATGCCTGCAGTTTTCGCCATTTTGTAAGCGAAATACATAAGGGAGGCATCCATAACATCGATGGTTTCAAATGTTTCGCAAATGTAAACAATATTAGTAACATTGCAAATCAAATCGTCAATATTAAGATATTGAACTTTATGGTCAATCTTATTTTCTTCACAGTATCGCTTAGCTATTTCTACATCAGGGGAACCTGGGAAACCAATGGTAAATGCTGTAATGTTATTGTGATATTGCCGAGCAATACTAAGCACTGCTGCACTGTCAATTCCACCACTAAAAATCATGCCAATTGGTAAATCTGTCTGCACCATTTTTTTGACAGAATTCACAAACAGCTCTTTGAAATGGGCAATTATTGAGGCTTCATCATTGTACTCTATAGATTCTTTTGACAATTTAAAATACTGTTTAGTCTTGCCATTAACAATGAAATGACCTGGTTGCAGCACTTGAATATCGTCACCTAATTGTATCAGGCACTTGATTTCAGATGCAAAATAATAAGCATCGCCTTTTTGTAAGTAATAAAGCGGCTTAATACCTATATGATCTCTAGCAGCAAAAAACGTATTACTTACGCTATCGTAAACCACAAATGCAAACATCCCATCCAGATGTTCTACTAATTTCTCTCCCCACTCCTGATAGCCATGCACCAGGACTTCTGTGTCACATTCTGTTATGAATTGGTACCCTTTAGCAGTTAATTGATCACGAAGCTCTAGATAATTGTATATTTCACCATTCTGGACAGCATATATACTTCCATTGTTCCCTATCAATGGCTGACGCCCATGTGCTCTATCTACGATAGCTAACCGATTACATCCAAGAGTAGAATGACCTACTGAACTCAATTCAGCAAAGTTAGTTTCATCGCCACGATGTCTGATTTTTGACAGCATTACACGAACTTGATCTTCATTTTGAAGCGATGTTGAATTTGAATCAACAATAGCGACGATTCCACACATAATTTACTTTATTTACCTCTGATCAAATGGTATTTTTTCAGTCCAAAAAGATTATAGACTAAACTGAAAAAATTACATAAATCTCTTATATATGCAACCATATTAGGAGACATATTAGGAGAATTAATTACGGACAAAACTTAATAACATGCATTAGCAAATGCTGGGTTATCTATAAAAAAACAGATAACTTATAGAAAGACTAGTAGGAGATTAATCTTTGTTTTCATTGATTTTTCTATCGTCAATTTATTTATCCTCAATTATTGAAACACAAAAAATAGATTTTGTCAAGTTTGATCCGGATTTTTTTTTCATTCTAAGGCAAAGCATCCAAAACCATGCTGCCTGCCATATCTAGGGAAAATTTTCGATAGGATTCAGGTAGGGAATCAGGGCAAACCCATCTATCTAAATTTAGTTGATAAGTTAGTTTACAAGTAAATCATTTTATGCTTTATCTCAGTTAGGGTAATTGACATTGGAATCGAGTGATAAAATCACTGTAAAATGATCCAAAACTTGAAAGCACAAGGCCAGTTATAAAGCGCACAAAGCCAGAGAAAATTGGGCTAAGTGCCACAGGGAGACGATTGGTGAGCTATTGGAGAATATTCATTACCCAGATCTAGTTTCGCCACTCGACTACGCCGCCCTATGACTCAGCCACGCTAGCAGCCAGAATTTTCATTACTGAGTTATTGTCGATCAAGCGTACTCTAACGCTTCATCTTCAAACTCTGTTTAGAGTTAAGGTGATCGTTAGTAGGACGCCGTCACCGCATTGAATAATCGCTTCCCAATCTGGGCAGTGTCCTGACTGCCCTTGGAGCGATTTGCTCTCAAATATTTCATTAATGCTCCACTTATATCGAAGTTTAAACTTTAGAGGTTGTCTGAGAAGTCTCATTTGCTACATCCAAGCCCCCTAAATCCCCCAATTTTGGGGGACTTTTACCAGCAAAAGATTCTTGTTCCCCCCAGAATTGGGGGGCTAGGGGGGCAAAATTCAATATCAAAAAACTTTTCAGATATCCTCTTAGTGCTGCAAGTTTTATTCACGCTTTGCTTAGTATCTCACACTTTTTGCATCACAAAAAATTTTTTTTTATGGAATGTGATTAAAAATACCTTGAACAATGACCAGATGTGACCTGCCTAAATCCCCTTAAATCTAGAGTGTGAAAGCACTTAGCTGAACTAGGTATTTGCGAAAATCCGGTAAAAATCTAGCGTTTATATTTGAGATAATTATATATTTAAAAAAAAAAATAATAAAAACTAATAACTCAATAGTAAATAAATATAGTATAATTAATGCCCTAGCCAAATAAACGTTAATAAATGTTATAAAATCGATGATTTTGGTCTAAATTTGATAGCATTATATTTTAACCAGTAAATCAGGTTAAAATTTATTAAAAAATTCACCTATTTGGTACTTAAACCGAGTATAATCGCAGCCTTTGAAAAAATCATTAAAAAATTTTAGGTAATCGGGAGCTTTGATCGAAATTTGATAGCATAGTAATTCAACCAGTAAACTAGTATACAATTTATTAATTATTTGGTATATTCGGTAATTGTTGTGCTATAATTTTATTTTTAAACTAAGCATTCAGGTATCAGCCATTGGCCGTTACGTCCCAGCGTTGTTCGCACAGCGTGGCCATTCGCGTAGCGTGGCCTTTAGGCCAAGGCCAAAGCCTGTGCCACAAAGCACCTCAAGTAGCGTGGCCAATGGCCAATGGCTTTTCCCTAGACTTTCAATTCGATAAAATCTCGAACTATTAAATTCTCCCAAAAGAGGTTTATTTGAAGCTGACCGCTGACCGCACATCAAGTAGCGTGCGCTACGCGCATATGCTTGCAAAAAAGCGATCGCTTTTTTGCGATCACTTCTGATCGACCTTCTGATTAAATCCCTTGATGGGGGTTTTGATGAAGTCTGGCTGTCTTTGTTCAACAGGCTTTTGAGCCGTAAAACCTCATTCTTCCATTTTTGTCAACCCCATCACCTTAATGCTTGCGATTGAGTTACGGGAACTATTTTCCCAGAATTCAAGCGCTCCATATAGTCTTTGAGTTCAGTGACTACTTTGCCACAGAGGAAGTAGGCACCGAAAAGATTAGGTAAAGCCATAGCATTAAGCATACTATCACTGAAATTAAACACTGGTTCTGGGTTAGCCAAAGTTCCAATAAAGATGCTGATCAAAAATAATACTTTGTAGACAATTAAAGTTCTCGAACCAAACAAATAATCCCAAGAAATTTCACCGTAGTAACTCCATGAAATCATGGTAGAAAAAGCAAAAAAGAACACACAAATGGCTAGGAGCATTGGAAACCAACTAATTACACTCCCAAAAGCAGCGGCGGTCATTTCGGCACCACCGAAGTTAGCAAACTCAGGATTTTTGTATACCCCAGTGATGACTATTACTAAAGAAGTCATATTGCAGACGACCACAGTAACAATAAAGGGTTCGAGTAGGGCTAAAATTCCTTCCCGCACTGGTTCCTGAGTCCTGGCAGCGGCGTGAGCAATAGGAGATGTACCAATACCTGCCTCATTAGTAAAGGCTGAACGCCTTAATCCCTGTACTAACGCCCCAATCAAACCCCCCTCAACGGCTTGGGGAGAGAAGGCTTCTGTCACAATAGTTTCGATGGCAGATGGGATGCTGGAAAAATTGACAATTAGAATCCACAGGGATGCCAAAATGTAGATCCCACACATGACGGGGACGATGGTACTAGCCACTAAGCCAATACGTTGAATGCCACCAATAATCACCAATGCCACTAGAGCAACCAGAATTAAGCCATAAAACCAGCCTCGATTGATCAGCCAGGGAACTACGCTGGCCGTTATTTCCAAGGATTGGTTAGCTTGAAGCATACTCGAACCACCAAATGACCCAGTAATGCACAAGATGCAGAATACGATGCTCACGATTTTGCCCAGCTTTTGATATCCCATTTCGGCTAAACCAGCCGAGATGTAATACATTGGACCACCAGCTATAGTTCCGTCTGGTCTGACCACTCGATATTTTTGAGCCAGGGTACATTCTACAAATTTACTGCTCATGGCCAATAACCCCGCAAGGGTCATCCAGAACGCAGCTCCTGGTCCTCCGATACTGATGGCAAAGGCAACACCGCCAATGCTACCGAGTCCAACACCAGCGGATAGGGCAGTTGATAGAGCTTGAAAGGAAGAGATTTCACCGTTTTGGTTGGGTTGCTCGTATTTGCCTAAGGCTATGTCAATGGCGTGTCGAAATCCCCAGATGTTGATGAAGTTCATCCGGAAGGTGAAGAATAGGCTACCACAGACTAGCCACAAGACAATCAGTGGCATACCACTGATGCTAAAGAAGAGTACATTGGATATGCCATTTAAGATTTGGTTAACAATATCGATGAGGTTAGTTATAACCGAGTTGTTTGCTGCTACAGCTAAAGTGGGGAAATTCAAAAAAATAGGATTTAGTGTCAACGTCTTTTAGCAATACTTCTTTACAAATTTACCAGGACTTACCAAAAACTGGACACCAAATCTAATCAGTAGTAAGGTTACCCTAGTGCTAGATTTGCTGTCAAGATTCACGGTTATGGTCTTGACAAAGACTAACTAATCAAAGATAATAATAGATTACGTGTCGATTCCTGCTCGGATCAGGTGAAGGCATAACAAAAGCTGGCACAAGCAAGAAATCCTATCCATCGGAACAAACACTAACCAGCTACCTGTACGGCAACTCTAGAAAAACAAATCCATGACCTACGCAATTATCGAAACTGGTGGCAAGCAACTGCGAGTCGAACCGGGTCGCTTTTACGACATCGAACTACTGCACGTTGAACCAGAGCAAAATGTCACCATCGACAAAGTCCTGTTCGTTAATCATGATGGTGAAATCAGCATCGGTCAGCCCTTAGTTGAAGGAGCAACCGTACAAGGAACGGTGATGCGACACTTTCGCGATCGCAAAATCATCGTCTACAAAATGCAGCCTAAGAAGAAAACCCGTAAGAAGCGGGGACACAGACAGGAAAAAACCCGTCTGATGATTGATGCTATTAGTATGAATGGTTCTGTGCTCGCCTCGGTTTCCAAAGCAGAGGAAGCACCAGTTTCAGCAGAAACTGCCCCTGAAGCACCAGCAACTGAAGCACCAGCAACTCAGGAAACGGCTGAAACTGCTCCGGAATAGTTTATGGCTCAGACCTGTGGAGAGGGCAAAATTCCCTCAAAATTCCCGTACAAACACTGAAATATAAAGGAACATTATGGCTCATAAGAAAGGAACAGGAAGTACTCGTAACGGTCGTGACTCTAATTCCAAACGCCTAGGGGTCAAGCGCTACGGTGGTCAGTTTGTTAAGGCTGGCAACATCTTGGTACGTCAGCGAGGTACTAAGTTTCATCCTGGTACCAATGTTGGTCGCGGCGGTGATGACACCCTATTTGCAATAGCTGATGGCATAGTCACTTTTGAAAGAAGGGGTAAAAGCCAAAAAAAAGTCAGCGTTTACCCGGTTGAAACCGAAGCATCAGCTTAGATACAACGGTTTATAGTTGAGACTGAAATCCCTCCATCAGCAGTTGGCTGCTGTTGATGGTAACTGATGAGGCACCCCTTGGGGGTGCTTTTCTATGTAGCAAATACAAAAGCTAATGGGTAATGGGTAATCGTTAACTACCAATTACCCATTACCCGATAAGGGATATGATATAGCACTACGCATTAAAGTTAGGACATTGATAGAAGCTGAAACGCTTTTGTAGTAAACTTTTGCCTCTTGCCTCTTGCCCTTGCGCGTAGCGCTATAACTAGTCAAGTATGCCCCAACTTCTTTAGTACAGGTGCGGTCGAAACCACGTGCCGTTCTAAACCCAGTTGCTTTGGACTAACCCCTAGGGCTAGGGCAACTAACTGGGGTAAATGCAATACTGGTAACCTTAATTGACGCCCAATCACCTTTTCTACCTCCGGTTGACGGGAATCCAGATTAAGATGACACAACGGACAAGGGGTCACCATGCAGTCGGCACCAGCATCCAAGGCTTCTTGAATATGGCTCCCTGCCATCTTGAAGGATTGTTCTGTGGCATAACTAGAAATTGGCCAACCACAACATTGAGTACGACCTCGGTAATATACAGGTGTTGCTCCTACGGTGCGAAATACAGTTTCCATGGATTCTGGATGCACTGGGTCATCGTAGGGGATGGATGTCTGAGCTCGCAGCAAATAACAACCATAGAATGCAGCACACTTGAGTCCAGTTAGCTTGCGACTCACGTGTGCTGCTAGGGCTTCCATGCCGTAATCTGCCACCAATGCCCACAGTAAATGCTTGACTTCCGTAGTGCCTTTGTAAGGAGAACAGCCTTCTTTTTTCAGCAAGCCATTCACTTTTTCCACATAAGCGGTGTCGGTATCTTGGAATTCTTTTAAACGCTCATCTACATGACCAATTACTCCCTGACAGGTGCTGCAATGGGTTAATAGGGGTAGATTCAGCTGCTCAGCTAGGGCGATGTTGCGAGCGTTAACAGTGTCTTCTAGGAGTTGGGAATCTTCTTTGAAGGTACCAGAACCACAACAAGCAGCTTTTTTCAACTCAATCAGTTCAATTCCTAGCGCTTGGGTTAAGGCTGAGGTAGATTGGTATAGTTCTCCACAGGCTCCTTGAGCAACACAACCTGGGAAATAGGCATATTTGAGCGTAGCAGATGGCATAGTAATTTATACTTAATCGCCTTAAAACGGTTAGAGATCAGCTTAAGGGTAACAACTCATTGCCTAAGCGCTACTAGCTTGTTCAAAATTCGTAACCGTAGCGCTTTATTTCTTCGTCAAAAATGTACTGGACAATTTTTCGCGATCGCTCATTATAGTAATCTCGATAGTCTGTCTTTCTTTCTTCGGTTTTGTTGATCACTGGTATTTCGACTTTGAAGGGCACTCCAGCTTTATCCAGGACTCTGTCAAAATCATCCTGAAGGGTTTCAAAACGCATCACAGTATCCATACCTTTGGTATAGCTTCCATAGAGTGTATACGGTTCAGCTGGAAGACCTACAAACTGTTTAAGTCGGTTTCGATTAGTATTCCGAACCAGGGATTGAACGGTTCGTTTCAGTCCATTGCCGTAAATAGAGCCATAGTGTTTCTCAATCCAATCATTAAATGAATGGGTTTTGCAAAATTCCATGTCTTCTATATAACCCGGTAGACGGTGAACCCATGACGTGGAGTCAGCGATAAAGTGTTGGTATTTTGAGGCTCTTTTTACATAGTCGGAAGCTAGACTGTCAAAGGGGTTGCGAATACAACTAAATTTTAGATAAGATGCTGCTTCTTCCTCTGTCAAAAGATTCCGTCTGAACATCTCTCGTAGAGAATGATGTCTTCTGTGCATCAAAAATTTTCCGTTGGCGTCTAGGATGTCTTGGGGGGGGACTAGTTCGCCTTCTAGCTTTTTTTCCAGGACATCTTCTACTGCTGTGCAACCAGTTCGCGGTGCCATCAGGTAGAGTAAGCCGTATTTACGGCAAATCATTGCCATGATCAAGCTCCTGTTATTCTAGGGTTATTATCAACAAGCCGTCAGCTATCACCTATCAGCTATCACCTATCAGCTATCACCTATCAGCTATCACCTATCAGCTATCACCTATCAGCTATCAGTTATCAGTTATCAGTTATCAGCTATTAGCTACCAGCTATCAGCTATCAGCTATCAGCTATCAGCTTTGGGTTTGTGGCCAGGCTACTGTTGGCGCAGCACCTCAAGTAGCGGAATCGGTGTTTTTTAATAAAATAAGCTGAAAGCTGACGGCTGACGGCTGATAGCTGTTCACGCAGCACCTCAAGTAGCGCATATGCTTAAGTTTATTCTTTTACTAGTTTCCACAGAAACGTTTTAATTTCGTAAGTTGGTTCAAGTTTATGGTTCCATTTGCCAATAAGTTCTGATTTATAGTTGTATTGTTTATCGATTTTTTCTCGCAACTCCCTAGATGGATTATATAAAAATACATCACTGAATTCATCGGTATTTTCGGGGATGATTAACTGTTTGCTTTTTTCGCCATTAGGCATCTTTACGGATTTCTGGCTTAACCAGCAAAACTTCACTTTGGGGTCAAGAAGATAAGATAGCGATATCACTTCCATACTTTTTGTCAGCAAGAGGGGTTGCTCAGCCTGGTTAATAATTGCTGCTACCTGGGTATGGTTAGCACTAGTATACTTGTTCCACCAAAATTCCGCTTGAGAACTGATCACACAGGATACAATTCCACCAGACAGTAGCAAAATCATTCCGAGTCGCCATAGCTTCTGTTGCCATACTCCCTGAAAAATGCTAGTTATTTTATTAGTTATTTTGTTAGTAAATAGGTAAGCAACTGCTAGCTGAATACCAAGATAACAGGGAATTAGATAGCGAGTTACACTAGAACGCTTGCCTCCGGAAATTAGATCCGGTAGCACTAGGGCTAAGGCGGTAACTCCAATTAATGTCAAGATGAATAGACTAACTCGTTTGGGACTATGACGACAAAGAAAGTATATGGCATAGCCGACTAGGATTAAGATTATTACAGAGACCAGTACGCTGGGGAAATTTAAGCCTTGGTTGATATCAAAGAAACTCCGATTAATATTAATCAGCCAGGTTTGGGCTAATGATGATAAAGGAACTTCTTTGAGTGCCCATTTGGTTTTGCTGGATACCTTAGAAAGGTTACTGTTAGAAACCATTAACCAAGGTACAAATACCATCAAAGCTATTAACGATGATAGCCCATAGTAAACAATAATTTTACTAAAGCGGAACCGTTCTGTTACCAGTACATAGATGCCATGGCTGATGGCTACTAAGATAGAAAATAAAAACGTATAAAATCCTGTCACTAAGGTGAGGGCGTAAATTCCCCAGGTAGAGATAAAGTGTAGGATATCTCTAATCTTATTAGTCGTGTTTCTTGGTTTAGTTAATCGTATTGCCCGTAACAGTGCTGCACTTGATAGCAAAATAGTTACGCCCCATAAGCCATACTGTCTTGCTGCTTGGGCATACAAGACCTGAAAGGGAGAAACGGCAACTAAGGCCATAGCTACCCATCCTACCAAGGACGACTCGAATAATTCTTGACATAACCAATAGATAGCAGGAAACACCAGCAAGCTAATCAGAGCTGAAAAACTTCTCCTCACTGCTACTGAATTCCCAAATAACTGCGCCCAAAATCGCGCCATTACGTAATATAATGGGGGATGTTGAGGTTCTTCAAAGGCCAATCCCTTAATGGTACCAATCAGTTTTTTTTCTGGATTTGTCTGCTGATACTTATGTAATTCTTTAATAGCGATCGCATCCCCCTTGGAAATTTCTGGTATCATGTCTGACAATCGATAACCAGAAATCCGTAGCGAGGTAAAGGTTTCATCAATCCAGTATATTTTTTGGTCAAGATTGACGAATCTAAACACTATCCCTAGCATCAACAGGATAACAAGTAAAACCCCTAACCAAGTTGAGGGAAATCTACGAGTTTGCTGCAATTTGTTTACCATAGAGGTTTACCATAGATGATATTGATTGTTATGTAGTACATTCAATTTTATTACCCCTACTCCCTACTCCCTACTCCCTACTCCCTACTCCCTACTCCCTACTCCCTAAAACCCTTTGCTGTTGACGGTCAACAGTCAACGGTCAACAGTCAACAGTCAAGCGGTTATCGTTATTTTTGCGTCACTCGCCAGTTGAGTTTTAGATTAATCCAGAAATTCCAGAAAGTAACTGCTGCGATCGCAATAGCATTTGCAATCAGATAGTTAATTCCCAGGAGATTAAACAACAGATTCAACAACAGCACATTTAGGCACAAACCGATCAAACAGACCAGGTTAAACTTCAAAAACCGTTTCAAGCGCTTACCCCATCCCCACTGCTGACTCGCTATATCCCTAAATGTCCAGGCATCATTCCAAATAAAGTTATTCATAATGGCCGCTTCAGCAGCAATAATTTTACTGCGGGTGAGTCCCCAACCCAAACTAGCAGGGTCATGGAGTAAGTAAAGCACAGTCATATCCACAAATACCCCACTGAATCCCACTAAGCCAAAACGAATAAACCGCTTTAAAGGGAAGGGAATGCGTTTTCTAAGTTGACCAATGGTTCCGAGAGAAAACCTTAACCGGAGTAAGTGTCTAATATAGTCTAAATACTGTTTCCAGGTAACTTTGCTCTCTCCTGAGAGTCTCTCTTGAAATACATAGCCAACTTCTGCAATCTGACGAATTTTTCCCCTAGCTAGTACTTCAATTAGAATCTTGTAACCCAGAGGATTGAGGTCTTTTTCATTAATGGCACTACGGCGTACCATAAAATAACCGCTCATCGGGTCAGAAACACGACCGATAACTTCTGGTAAAATCGATAATCCTAAAAGTTGAGCACCTCTGGATAAGAAACGCCTCACTACACTCCAATCACTAACACCACCATCGTCTACATGACGACTGGCAATGGCGATATCGGCTCCATCCTCCATTGCTACCAAAAGTTTTAATAATATCTCTGGTGGATGCTGTAAATCCCCATCAATTACCCCCAAAATTTTTCCACTACCTGCCTTCCACCCGTGAATAACTGCTGTAGATAACCCCCTTTCATGCTGACGGCGAATTACCTGTAACTGTGGATAGTCCGAGATTAGAGCCTGGGCGATTTCCCAGGTACGATCGGGACTATCGTCATCTACTACAATCAGTTCGTATTGGTTTGGTATTGCTTCATCGAGCAAATTGCTCAGGATTCTAATTAGCTCCCCGATATTTCTACTCTCGTTATAGGTGGGAATTACCAAGGATAAGGAAGAATCACCAAGGTCAGATTCTTCTGGTTTTGTGTAGTCATTACTGGTATCCAAAGACATACTCTCTAGGATGATGGGATTTTTTTAGGTTAATGGTGTTAGATGTTAGGTGTTAGGTTTTGGGTTTTGGGTTTTGGGTTTTAGTACTTAATCTCTAGGCTCTTTAATCTAAGCATGGTACCAAGCTTATTGCATTAGTCATTAGTTTAGTTATTAGTCATTAATTATCAGTCATTAGTCCAAATACTAATGACTAATCAGCAACGACTACCCAATCAGCCTTGAGCGTAATGGTTTAGTAGTTGCTCTATGTTGCTCTATGTTGCTCTATGTTGCTCTATTTAGTTGATATATTTATAATCCTACAGTAGAATTATACTAATTTATTCAGGGTGTCAAGTAGTAAACCTCAAACTTGTCTATAAATCCTGCTGTTGTGATGAATTTTAGGGATAAATCCCATCTAATCACGGGGAAACTTCTTCCCATAACTTTATGCAACTAAGGTTATGTAAATCTTTGGTGAAGTGTTTAGTGGCTCAAATTCTATACTTAACCAAAACCTAGGGAGATTCAGCTGGGATTATGTAAAGATTATGTAAAGTTTTAAGCTAATCAAATTATTTGCTTATTATTAAGGTCTAAGCTTATGAAGCTAAGTGTTATCATACCTTGTTTTAACGAAGTCAACACAATTGCCACGGTGATTGAAGCTGTTAAAGCATCTCCCGTTAAAGAGTGTGAAATTATTGTTGTTGATGACTACTCAACCGATGGCACTAGAGAGATTTTAGAGTCATCACTGGAATCCCACATTGACCATGTGGTCTATCATCACAAGAATCGGGGTAAAGGAGCTGCGTTACGGACGGGCTTTGGCTTGGCTACTGGAGATATCGTAATCGTTCAAGACGCTGATTTAGAGTATGATCCCCAGGAATATCCGTTGTTAATGCAGCCGATTGTTGATGGCAAAGCGGATGTGGTTTATGGCTCCCGCTTTGCTGGTGGTGGTCCTCATCGGGTAGTGTATTACTGGCATATGGTGGGGAATAAATTTTTAACCATGCTCTCCAATATGTTTACGAATATTAACCTTAGCGATATGGAAACCTGCTATAAGGCATTCCGGCGTGAACTTATCCAATCTATCAAAATCGAAGAATCTCGGTTTGGCTTTGAACCAGAAATTACTGCTAAGGTTGCCAAAAAGAAATGCCGTATCTATGAAGTAGGAATATCTTACTATGGTCGCACTTACGAAGAAGGAAAAAAAATTGGCTGGAGGGATGGGTTTAGGGCAATATTTTGTATCTTAAAATACAATCTTTTTCGTTAGTCATAATCTGATGGTGGGCAGTCATAATCCGATGGTGGGCAGTGCCGAGCAACCCTATTACAAACTTCGGAATCGGTCTGAGAGGATATCTCCCAAGTTTTTTGATACTGAATTTTGCCCCCCTAGCCCCCCAACTTTGGGGGGAATAAGAGTCAATTTGCTTCTAAAAGTCCCCCAAAATTGGGGGACCCACGGGGGCTTGGATGTAGCAAATGAGACTTCTCAGACAACCTCTGATACACTGCCCACCCTACATGAACTCCCTATTCCCTATTCCCTATTCCCTATTCCCTTTGAATAACTATGTTGGCTTTGCTCCCTCTGATTACCTTCACTGTTTTATTTCTCTTCATTTATCGTTACAATTATTGCTGGCGTAGTTCCCTATTGTGGGCAGCTATTACCTGGGGAGTCTTGTTAACCTTTATCACTGAAGTTTTAAGTTTATTTAAGTTAATTACTTGGGGTTGGATAGCAGGAATCTGGGGTTTACTGAGTCTGACGTTGATTGTTGCTTACTTGCGGACTGTTAAACCAGAACGAGTCACCCGCACCGAGGATTCACAACATGGGAATGACCAAATCTCTGGTTTTTTACTGGTCTTACTTGGAGGTATAGGATTTCTGGTCGCTATCGTAGGCTTAACTGCTATGGTTGCGCCTCCCAACACCTGGGATTCCATGACTTACCACATGAGTCGTGTGCTTCATTGGATGCAGCATCACAGTGTTGCCCATTATCCTACCCATATTCCCAGACAGCTTTACCAAAACCCTTGGGCTGAATTCACGATCATGCATTTTCAACTCCTGAGTGGAAGCGATCGCTTAGCTAATCTTGTCCAATGGTTCAGTATGATTGGTAGCGTGATTGGGGTATCTCTGATTGCTCAACAACTGGGAGCGACTATACGAGGACAGATTTTTGCTGCTGTCGTCGCTGCGACTATTCCGATGGGAATCCTACAAGGGTCAAGTACCCAGAATGATTATGTGGTTTCGTTCTGGGTGATTTGTTTGGCTTACTTTATTATTTTGACTCTCAAATCCAGAGTTAGCTGGATGAATATAGTAGGGGTTGGTGCTACCATGGGCATGGCTATTGTGACGAAAGCAACAGCCTATATTTATACATTCCCCTTATTTATCTGGTTTTCACTGATGATGATTAAGCGCCTACGTTGGCGATGGTGGAAGCCAATTTTAGCGGTAGGGATTATTGTTATTTCAATTAATCTTGGTCACTATATCCGTAACTTGGACTTGTATGGCACTCCAATTGCTACAGCGTCAGAAGAACTACGATATACTAATGAAATTTTTACAACGTCAGTGTTAGTCTCCAATATTTTGAGAAATATTGGTCTTCACCTGGGAACACCGATTGGGATTATTAATGCTATCTCCAATAAGATAATTAATTTATTCCATCTGGTTTTAAGTGTAGATATTAGTGACCCCCGCACCACCTATACGGGAAAGTTTGGGATTCCTGGTGGCTTATCAACTCTGGGAATTAATGCTACAGAAAACAATACCAGCAACACCCTTCATCTAGTTTTAATCGTTTTCTCTGTCATCGCTTGTTTCATCCAACGACAGGGTCGAAAGAAACGCTATATAATTAGCTATATTGCTGCTATTATTAGCATAGTTATACTATTTTGTTTCCTGTTGAAATGGCAATGGTGGAATAGTCGGCTTCATTTACCAATTTTCTTACTTTTTTCTGCAGTAGTCGGAATAGTATTGTCCCAAATTAAGCTACGTCAAGTTGCCAATGTGATAGCAGTGGTTCTGATCATCACATCTTTACCATGGGCATTATCTGGTAGAGAACGACCGGTTGTGGGCGCTAACGGTATTTTCAACACTAGCCGTACTGAGCAATATTTTAACAGTAGGTCTCGAATCAAATCAGGTTACCTCGGTGCTATTGATGTGTTTAAAAGTAGTCAATGTACAGATATTGGACTGTATTTAGGTGACAATGACTGGGAATACCCATTGTGGATACTGTTACAAGAACACACTGATTCACCAGTGAGGATTAAACATATAAACGTTAAGAATATATCAGCGAGTAAATCTGAACTTTCCAGCAATAGCCAATTTATTCCTTGTGCAATTTTTTCAACTAAACTTGAACCTGATCAAACTAACCAAGCTGAGGAAATAACTTACCAAAACAGAAGTTATACCCAAGCCTGGTCAAAAGACAAGGTCAAAATTTTCCTTAGTCAAAAAAAATCCTGATTTTCTCCCTAATTTTAAATTAGATTTTAAGCTATCAGCCGTCAGCCGTCAGCCGTCAGCTTAAAATAAACCTCGCACGCTACAGGAACAGCAGACCTAACAGAGATTAAACGAATGCTTACCTGTTTTATTAAAAACCTGAAAGCTGAAATAGCAATCCGTGTAGGAATTGTGATAATTTTTGTTCCCTGTTCCCTGTTCCCTACTCCCTGTTCCCTGTTCCCTGTTCCCTGTTCCCTTTTCCCTTTGCTAAAGCTGATAGCTGATGGCTGATAGCTGATGGCTGAGCTATGCTGGAAGCAAGTTTTGAATTACCCTCTTGATTAGCTGGATGAATTGGATATTTTCAGAACCCTTAAGGGTAGAAAAAATCACCGTTGCGATCGCTGATTTACCTACGTCATTGCGAGGTACAACAATTGTACAACTATCCGATTTACATTATGATCGACAGCAGTTACCAGAAAATATCTTAGCTGACGCTATTGAAGCCGCTAATCAAGCTGAACCTGATCTAGTCGTCTTAACTGGCGACTACGTAACCAATAGCCCGACTCCTATTTATCTACTAGCGCGGCGATTGAAGTACCTGGAAAGTCGCCATGGCATCTATGCTGTATTGGGTAACCATGATTTAGCCTGGCGTCATTCAAAAGCAACAATTACTCAGGCTCTAACTAAGATTGGTGTGAAGGTGTTGTGGAATGCGATCGCTTATCCCTTTGGAGCACAATTACCGCTAGTAGGACTTGCTGATTTTTGGTCTGGTGATTTCCATCCTGGTCCATTGCTCAATCAACTTGACGCCAAAACACCCCGGATTGTGTTATCCCACAACCCTGATACTGCGGAGATATTACAGCGTTGGCGAGTGGATTTGCAGTTGTCTGGTCATACCCATGGTGGTCAGATTGTGATTCCAGGAATCGGACCTGCGCCAGCATTTTTGAAAACCCTCCGGAAGTATATTCCTAAATCTGTGCAGCCCTGGATACCCTATTTGAAAGTATGTTCAAAAGTAACTAACCATTGGGAATGGTCTGAGGGTTTACATCGGATCGGTAAAAATCAGTTATATACTAATCGTGGTTTAGGAACGTATTGGCCAGGTCGTCTATTTTGTCCACCAGAGGTTACAGTAATTACGTTGAATTAAGAATTAAGAATTAATAATTAATAATGTAGAATTATTAATTATTAATTAATAATGTAGAATTAAGAATGCAGAAGCCAGAAGCCAGAGGGTGCATCTCATATTTGTAAAAAAGTGCGGTAGTGGCGTGGCACATCTAAAATGGTGCAATAAGCGTAGGTTGGGTTGAAGAATGAAACCCAAAACCAGTAACGCTTTGTTGGGTTTCCCTACCGCTCAACCCAACCTACGTTTTTAGGTGTGCCATGCCAGTAGTGGCGTGGCACATTTAAAATGGTGCAATAAGCGTAGGTTGGGTTGAAGAATGAAACCCAAAACCAGTAACGCTTTGTTGGGTTTCCCTACCGCTCAACCCAACCTACGTTTTTAGGTGTGCCATGCCAGTAGTGGCGTGGCACATTTAAAATGGTGCAATAAGCGTAGGTTGGGTTGAAGAATGAAACCCAAAACCAGTAACGCTTTGTTGGGTTTCCCTACCGCTCAACCCAACCTACGTTTTTAGGTGTGCCATGCCAGTAGGGTGCGTTAGGGGCGAGCTCACCAAGACGCAAGCTGTAGCAAGTGTTGGGACAGTGCGTCCCGTAACGCACCACCAGGTCAAACTGCTTTTAGGAGATGCACCCGAAGCCAGAAGCCATAAGCCATAAGCCAGAAGCCATAAGCCATAAGCCATAAGCCATAAGCCAGAAGGTAGCATGTAGCATTTAGGGCGTTGCTGAATAATAGAATGGTTAAACAAAAATTGGAATTTCATGAAACTTTAAATAATAAATAAGAAGCCTGATTGATAATTTCAACATCTCTTCAGATTTAGAGTAACACAGAGTTCGTCGATGTAGCCTAGCGGGCGTAGTGTCTTAATCTCGTATTTTCACTCTCTATCCTAGTCATCTAATTTTTTTTGGTTAAATGATCAATATCATCAATAAACATTTGATCAACAATATATTTATCAGTGACGTACCAAAAGCTATGCCAACCTTTTACAATCTTCTAAAGCTTTTTAAAAGTTTCCGAACTGCGGTCACCAACTATAAAGTTTAAAATCCCGGGATAGCGCTTGTTAGCTGCCGTCCTTTAAAGTTACCGTAGGAGAGGGTAGCCTTATTACAAAAGACTTAAAACTATTACTCATAACCTGCCGACTATAAAGGCTACCCTCTCCAAGGTTTCGTCTCACACCCAAATTTTGTTTTTTTTTACAAAGGTTTGTAGTTCATCTATTTCAGTTATTTCAGGAATTTCTTCAGTAAAACATACATCTTTTAAGCGTGAACTAACTTTTTTTACCCAACCTATTATGGTGGTATGATGAACACCAGTCACTCTTTCTATGGCTCTAAATCCCATGCCATTTAAATACATTGTCTTGATCCCAAGCGCGAGTGGGGGAAACCACGGCAGTCGCTGGGGGAACGGCAATAGCGAGTGGTTTGAAGTTACCGTAAGACAGTTGAGCCTTAATCAATAAGTTTTAACCCTTTTTTGCATAGCCTACCAACCATAAAGGCTCAACGTAATCAGGTTTCGTCTCCGGGGGAAACCACGGCAAAGCGCGAGTGGGGGAAACCACGGCAAAGCGCGAGTGGGGGGAACCCCCGCGTGAAGGCGCTGCCTCCCCTGTTCCCTTGCTGCCTCCCCTGTTCCCTTGCTGCCTCCCCTGTTCCCTTGCTGCATCGCTTTTAGGCAGAGTAATTTAGTTTTTTCATCGTAACCACGCTCAGTTTTATTCTCTATAAATTGTCGTCCACATTCGTTGCATTTATATCTTTGTTTTCCTCTTTGATGACCATATTTATGATTTTTATTGCTATGACATCTAGGGCATTCCATGATTTTATTTTTAGTATACCATTTTTGGATTCAGCAACGCCGCATTTAGCATGTATAATTCTAAATTCTCAATTCTAAATTCTCAATTCTAAATTCTTCATTCTCAATTCTTCATTCTCAATTCTCAATTCTTAATTCTCAATTCTCAATTCTTAATTCGCGCATTATACTTGGTGGTGCGTTACGGTGCGGGCTGTCCCATGGCCCTCGGGATTGAACATGAGGGCAAGCCCGCCCCTAACGCACCCTACATTCCAAATTCTTCATTCTTAATTCTTCATTCTTCATTCTCAATTCTTAATTCGCGCATTATACTTGGTGGTGCGTTACGGTGCGGGCTGTCCCATGGCCCTCGGGATTGAACATGAGGGCAAGCCCGCCCCTAACGCACCCTACTGGACCGACACATCTAAAATGGTGCAATAAGCGTAGGTTGGGTTGAAGAATGAAACCCAACACCAGTAACGCTTTGTTTGGTTTCCCTACCGCTCAACCCAACAAACATTTTTAGGTGTGCCACGCCACTACATTCCAAATTCTTCATTCTTAATTCTTCATTCTTCATTCTCAATTCTTAATTCGCGCATTATACTTGGTGGTGCGTTACGGTGCGGGCTGTCCCATGGCCCTCGGGATTGAACATGAGGGCAAGCCCGCCCCTAACGCACCCTACATTCTTAATTCTTAATTCTTCATTCTTCATTATCAATTCTTAATTCTTCATTATATCATTACGTTAATAGGTAGCCAGTTTTTTGTTCAATATAGTCTATGATCTTATGATAAATGTCTGAATATTTTTGTTCGCTAATAATGATGGGCATGGAACTGTCAGGTAACCAAAAGGTTAATCTCTGATTTGGGTAGTGACAAAAACTACTGATTTTGTTGAGGTCAAGGATATAATCATGACGCTCGTAATTGAATGTAATCCAAAAACCAGAAGGTGATCGTGCTGATAACTTTTGAATGTAGTTGACTACTCGTTGATAACCGTCTGGGTCATTTTGACGGCTGACAATAATGGGGATAGTACTATCGGGTAACCAGAAGGTTATTTTTCCGTTGGGACCATGGGTGAATGTACTAAGCCGATCCAGATCAATAACATATTCTCGATGATCGTAATTAACTTTTATCCAGTAACTCACAAAACCTCCTTATTGGAATAATGGGTTGGTAATACTAGCAATTACCAATTTGAGCGATTCGAGTTAATCACTTTAGCAAAGGGAAGAGGGAATAGGGAACAGCGGATCTGGGAACAAAAATGACCACAATTCATTTAGTTATTGAGATTACTGGTTACTTGTTGTTAATTAACACTGGTTACTTGTTACTTGTTACTTGACTTTCAACCAAGAAGGATAGGAATAATTGAGAATTGAGAATTGAGAATTGAGAATTGAGAATTGAGAATTGAGAATTGGATTCTTCATTCTTCATTCTTCATTCTTCATTCTTCATTCTTCATTCTCTTAAGACTGTCCCTGAATTGAGCGAAACTTGGAAGCCCCAACCTACTTCGTGTGGGTTGGGGTACTTCACTGTTACCTAGCTGCTGATCAAGCTATGTTATATTTCAGGGGTTTATTCGTCAGAGCCGGATAATTTCTGTTGAATCATCTTTTGATCGAGGGTAATTATCCGACATGATGTCATTAATACCCTAATCTGCGACATCTGTGACATCACATACTTAGCAGCTTACTTCCGCAACGGATTGCTGGTTTTGGCTAGTACTGCCGTTGGTACTAGACTGTTTAAGCTGTGCTTTGTCAAGGGTAGCTTGCACAAATCCCACAAACAATGGATGGGGACGACTGGGACGGGAGCTAAATTCTGGGTGGAACTGAGTGGCAATAAAGAAGGGGTGTTGTTTCAATTCAATTATTTCCACGAGGCGACCATCGGGAGAAGTCCCACTAATCACATAACCGGTTTCTAGAAATAGGTTGCGATAAGCGTTATTAAATTCATAGCGGTGGCGGTGGCGCTCATAAATGACTTCTTCTTGGTAGAGGGAAGATGCTAGAGTATTAGGTGCTATACGGCATGGGTAGAGCCCTAAACGCATTGTGCCGCCTAAATCCACTACATCTTGTTGCTCTGGCAATAGATGAATGACGGGATTCTTGGTATCAGTGAAAAACTCGGAACTATGGGCTTCTTCTAAGAGGGCTACGTGCTTTGCCCATTCAACTACAGAACACTGCATCCCTAAACATAAGCCCAGCAAGGGAATCTGATTTTCCCTAGCATACCGAATTGCTTGAATTTTGCCATCTACTCCCCGAATCCCAAAGCCTCCAGGAATAAGGATACCGTTAAAACCGTTTAGGAAGGATTCAGGGCCGTAAGCTTCCACATCCTCAGCACTAACCCAGTGTATTTTGATTTTGGTATCTTTTGCGATCGCAGCATGCTCCAACGCTTCCACAACGGATAGATAGGCATCGGTTAGTTTGATATACTTACCAACAATGGCAATTTCAAGGTGGTGAGTGGGATGATGCAAACGCTCAACTAACTGCTGCCAGTGGGTTAAATCCGGTTCCCGTTGCTCCATCTGGAATAACTCTAGGGTTTGCTGGGCCAGTCCTTCTTTTTCTAGCATTAGGGGCACTTCGTAGATACTGCTGGCGTCCTGTGCAGAAATAACTGACTCTACTGCTACATCACAGAATGCTGATATTTTATCTTTTAATCCGGGTGGCAAAGCGCGATCGCATCGGCAAATTAAAATATCTGGTTGAATCCCAATAGCACGCAATTCCTTTACGGAGTGCTGGGTTGGCTTAGTTTTTATTTCTCCAGCCGCAGGAATCCAAGGTAATAGGGTGACGTGCATATAAAGTACGTGATTGCGCCCGACATCCTTACGGAATTGACGAATTGCTTCCAAAAACGGTAGGGATTCAATATCCCCTAATGTGCCACCAATTTCTGTAATCAATACATCAGGATTGGAATTTTTGGCAACTCGATGAATGCGCTGTTTTATTTCATTGGTAATGTGGGGAATCACCTGGACTGTCCCCCCCTGGTAGTCACCGCGACGTTCTTTATTGATTACCGCTTGATAAATCGAGCCAGTGGTGACACTGTTGAGGCGAGAGACGGAGGTATCGGTGAAGCGTTCATAGTGACCTAAATCTAAATCTGTCTCAGCACCGTCTGATGTTACAAACACTTCTCCATGTTGGTAGGGACTCATGGTTCCCGGATCTACGTTAATATAGGGGTCTAGTTTAAGAATGGAAACGGAATAGTTCCGGGATTTGAGTAAACGTCCCAAGCTAGCAGCAACAATCCCCTTGCCAATACTGGATACAACCCCTCCAGTGATGAAGACAAACTTAGTCATAATAGTATTAATATAATAGTTCGATAGAGATTTATCTGGTTCATTGTGACATACTACACCAGAGTTGTTTGCTGCTGCTAAGCTATCAGCTATCAGTAATCAGTAATCAGCAATCAGCAATCAGCTTTTAGCAATCAGCTTAAGCGCTACGCGAACAGTAATTAGTAATCAGCAATCAGTAATCAGTAATCAGTAATCAGTAATCAGCTTATGGGTTAACTCACAGGCTAGAAGCCTGTGCCACGCTGACCACTGACCGCTGAAGGCTGAAGGCTGACCACTGACCGCTGACTGCTGACTGCTGACGGCTGAAGGCTGACCACTGACCGCTGCAATACCCCTAGGATTCCTCATCCATTGGATTACCGAGGTCTAGATTACCGACGTCAAAAACAATTATAAATTCGGCATCAGGCATTAATCGTTTCAGGGCCCATAAATGTCCCTCTGCATCCGACCGGTTTCGGAAGCGAGCAACGACTATCCGCTGCATTTTGGGTAACAGCCGAATGACCACCCACGGATGAAGGCGTTCAGAATAACTCATAATCAAACTATCTCCTTGTGTAAGGGAGCCAGAGCTAGCCCGTGGATATTGCACTCTCGTTGGGCTAGCTCTTGACTCCGGGCGTCTCAGCGCCCACTTTTATAGTGTAGCATAAAAATTTTTTATTATAACATATTTTTAAAAGTTTTGTAAAAAACTGGTAGGGAATAGGGAGTAGGGAGTAGGGAGTAGGGAGTAGGGAGTAGGGAACAGGGAACAGGGAACAGGGAATAGGGAATAGGGAAAAAATCCTGTGTACCTTGATAGCTTATAGTTATGAAAAACGCTGTATAGCATTTATAAATAGGTCATAAACAATAGACTTCGCGGCAGTTGTTGGGAACAGGGAATAGGGAACAGGGAACAGTGGACAATAATTGACGTAAACACTATCAGAAAAATACTTTTGCAAGAGGTCTAATCTGGCTAATTTCTCATAACATCAAAAACCCTTCGGAGCTTATTGATACAGTCGCTAATGAGGGGACACCCAAGACCTCGCTGCATCGCTCTTTCCTACGATTCCCGATTCCCGATTCCCGATTCCCGATTCCCGATTCCCTGCTCCCTATTCCCTGCCCCCTAAAACATTGAAAAACTACTTTACTTATTGCTATGGGTCTATTATTCTGTTTATTAGCTACTTTCTCCACTTCCATAATCCTTGGATACGCTAATCCTGTCAGTGGACAAAGTGAATTTACAGCAATTTTCGCCCCCCTAGGGCGTGTTTTCAAAGTTTTCCGCAAGATTATGATCCCCCCCAGCCCCCCTTAAAAAAGGGGGGAGCCATACTCAAAGTCCCCCTTTTTTAAGGGGGATTTAGGGGGATATCCGAGTTTGAAAACACGCCCTAGCCCCCCAACTTTGGGGGGAAATTGAGTTAAATCCCCCAATTATGGGGGATTTAGGGGGCTTGTAGCTAAAGGTAGTGAAGTCGATTCATCTGAAAACAGCTGTAATATTCCTAAGGTAAACGAATCTAGATCTAGAACAATGTCTTATCCTAGTCAAGAGTCAGAATTCAGTAGTCAAGAAAATTTTCAAGTCAGTCAATCGTCTCCACAACTAAAACTTTATAGTGGTCTTCGGAGCCGAGCTACCATTGTGCAGTGGTATCTTGAGGAGTTGGGAGTGCCCTATGAGTATATCTTGCTGGATATGAAAGCTGGAGAGCATAAACAGCCGGAATACCTGTCGATTAATCCGATGGGGAAAGTGCCAGCAATTGTGGATGGGGACTTTAAACTTTGGGAGTCGGGAGCGATTTTGGTTTACCTAGCTAATAAGTATGGAGAAACTCCTAGTTCTTTGGAAGAACAGTCGGAGATTGTGCAGTGGGTGTTGTTTGCTAATGCTACCTTAGGACTAGGATTGTTTTTGGAAGATAGACGGGAGAAAGAAGCGCCCAGTTTGTTGAAGCCACTAAATGAACTATTAACCAATAAACCGTTTTTGTTAGGGGATAATTTCAGTGTGGTGGATATTGCAGTAGGGTCTTATTTATTTTATGCCAAAATACTGGTAAATTTTGATTTTAAAGAGTATCCAGCTGTTGCTGATTATCTGATGCGTTTGTCTGAACGTCCAGCTTTTCAACAAACTATTGGTAATCGGTAATTGGGAGATAGGGAATCGGGAGTCGGGAGTCGGGAGTCGGGAGATAGGGAACAGGGAACAGGGAATAGGGAGTAGGGAGTAGTTGTATTTGGTGCGATCGCGTAGCGTGGCCGTAGGCCAAACGCGAACGCTCCAATTCAAAGTTTCTTCTTTTCTTTATTTTGAAGTTTTAATTTTTAATTTTTAATTACCCAAAGGGGTGAAAGAATACTGTACCTCATAAGTGCGAGGAACGCTATATCGATAGACAAAAGTAGTAATTGTTGGTAGTTATGCCATAAGATCAATCTTGATCTAGAATATCAGAGGTAAAAGGACAATCCTGGGGGAAGCAAGTAGATGGATAATCCTTGGTAACCACCTTTAATGGATATCTGTAGCAATCGGAAAAGACCGATTCAAGATAAGGCTTGAGACTGGGAGATTCAGACAACAAAAGATTAATCTGTTCTCTCTGCTCATTGATCGTTTTTTCCCAACCTCGATAATCAGGCTCTGAATTCACGTACTGCCTTTTAAGCAAGTGTTCCATTAAAACCTTAAGTCCGCTCTGAATCTCTCGTTTATCTGTTCGCCCCAAGGTGGCTATTTCCTCAATTAAATTCTCTATGTCCAACTCATCAAAGTTTCTTGTTTTAAGTTGCTGACAAGTTAGATCAGTCCACAGAACAAAATCCTGATTATACAAGTCACTATTACTCATTATTTGTTCATTATTTTATAGTTTTTGTAAGAATCACGGAGGTTTTTAAGTATCCGTACATTAAACTAAATTACTATATAGCAATTCTCATAGCTATGAGTAAAGTCACAGCGCTTGTGGCCTGTGCCACAAAGCTGACAGCTGACAGCTGAATACTTACTATTATAGCGTTTCTCATAGCTATGAGGTACAGATAATTTGGAATTGCTATAACCCATTAGTGCGTCAGTGCAATAGTTTTTTTTAACCACTGAACTGATCTGATGTCTGGATGATAACCCTTAATAACAATCTTCCCATCTGCCGCGCCACCGCCCCATAGTCTACCACGCTTTCCACGCTTTAAGTGTTTTACACACTTACCACACTTTGAGAGATAGTGTGAATGCAATAGTTTTTCTAACCCCTTGCATCTTATAAGAATTTGTGTTATTATAACAGTATTGTTAAAGCAATGGTTTTACCGCCATGATGATTTCTACCGCCCAAGCCGCTGAATTACTAGGTGTTTCTGCTACTCGCGTCCGTTTCCTGCTGAGCAAGGGCAGAGTTAAAGGGGCTTATAAGGTGGGTAGAACTTGGGTGATTCCTCTGTTTGACGGTATGCCGGTGGTCACCCCTGGTACTCGCGGACCGAAGCGGAATTGGTCAAAGCGCACGGAGTACACGAAGGCTGTGATTCACGTTAATCAGAAGGTAATTCGCCAAAATCTCAAGAGCGGGGAGCGCAACCCTGTGATAACGGTCAAACGGGGTTCTAAAAATATTTATGGTCATACGGTAGAAGTTAATGGCCCCTGTCGGGTGATGTATCGTCCAGATGATCCTTTACATTGTGGGGCTAGGGTGTGGATTGAGACGATTTCTGATTTTAAGGTCAGCTGATTTGGCTACTTGAAGGACGACTTTCAGCATCGGATTTATGAACAAAACACCAGACTTTGATGATGAGATGCTACCTGAGTACCAGTTTGACTATCACAAGGCAAAGCCGAATCGTTTTGCTCAGCAGCAACCAACTAATGCGATCGCGAAGCGTGGCCTACGGCCAATCGCTTTTAGCGGCTCCTAGGTCGCATCGCGAAGCGTGGCCTTTTTGCCAAGGTCAATCCCAACCAAGTTCCAAAGACAACTTAGTGCAATTCGCTCTCGACTTCAAAAATTAGGTTTGTTGTAAGTGAGTTGTTAAACCCTACAATAACAAGTTACTCCTTATCAATTGTAGAAAAGTATGCTCCAATTTAAAGGAGTGTGAGAGAATTGAACAAGTTAAGCATTTCTCTATTTCCTATGACAGTAGTGGAGTTATTTCCTACTCTGAAAGGTTTAAACCGTGCAGACAAACTGAAAGTCATTCAGTTTTTGGTAGCAGAGCTAGCTAGGAAAGAGGAACCTACCTTAGAACCAGGAGCTACCTATCCAGTTTGGTCGCCCCTTAACTCTCATCAAGCCGCTAATCAACTCGCTCAACTGTTGGAATCGGAGCAACCTAACTCCAATGGGTAATGCTCGACGATTCAACTTTACCGAGGAACAAATTAATGCTGCTCTGGCCTACATTAAGACCAATCGTGCTGAACTCAGAGCTGAGTATCAAATTGTATTGAAAGAAGCTACCGCCAATGGCTGATAGCTGAATAACTAAGCTGAAAACCAATCGAAATTTCGGCTAATCAACAATTCTGTCTTCTTGGCATGGTGAGTGTTTTTCATCGCAATAGGTTGTATAGCAAATTCATAGCGACTTGCTAGATCCCTTGTTTCTTCTGTATTGTCATAGCTCATCAGAAAATCGCCTTCTAATTTGCTAGCAAGTTTAAATAGAGCTTCATGATCAACTGCTGAATATCGATAGAGCCTGCGCCCAGCTTTTAAATAAGGTGGATCAATAAAATAAATAGCATCGTTGCGGTGATAATTTTGCTCACAAACCTCAAACCCATCCCCAGCAATAAATTTAATTTTTGTCTTGATTTCAGCAATAGAAAGTATGCGCTTTTTAAGGGTTTGAGGATACCAGCGTGACGTGATTCCTTTGCCATTTTCCCCATTTTTCATAAAACTAGCACCATCAGCCAGAATTCCACCACGATTAACGCGATTTTTAACTACTGTTGCGAAAGCGAGAGATTCAAGAGATTCATTTGCAGAATCAATAGCTTGCTTAGCACTCTTTGCAGTTAGATGAAAATTGACAATAGTTTCGGCTAGCCATTCGGCACCACCACCTAAAATGACCTGCCACACAGCAGCAACCCCTTCATCTTTTTCTACCATAGTCACTCTACCTACTAAATTCTCGAAAGCAGCAGTAAGACTGACTATAGCTCCACCAGCAAAAGGTTCAAAAAGTTCCTTATCTGTACCACCTTTATTATACAACCATTGGCGAATTTGGGGTATTAGCCAAGTTTTACCACCAGCATAGCGAAATGGGCTACGTTGCGGCACACTAGCTACATTTATGACTTTTTTATGACTGGTGAGAGAGGCAGTATTAAATAGCTCAAGTTGAGTCATTGGCTTATATAGTATTTGTCTCCGGGTTGTAAATACACGAATTGTTTAAAAAGGCAAAAGGGGAAAGATATATGAAGTGTTATTGGAAGTCAAAAAACAGTCTAGGTTTACATTTAATTTAGAAACGCTCTGGAGTTATACTTTTAGGGAAGTATTCTGATGCCAACGATTAGTGGACAAAAGAGAAGTTATTGGACAACGAGGCGAATCGATTTTTATAGTTATCATAACACGTAAGCATCCAACGCGCGGTTACCTATTCGATCATCCACGATTTCTTGGGGAAAAGAAGCGGACTATAGACTTTTATGTAGAACTCTTTCATGATGAGTCTTTGATACCTTTTTTCTTTGTGCAAGTTAAGTCAACATATGAGGGTTACACTGTAAAAGAGCATCGGCTAAAAGTTCAAGTTACAGCCACTGATATCAAGCGTCTTGCTGCTTACCCTGCTCCAACCTATATTGTTGGTATCGATGAATCAAGAGAGCGAGGTTACATTGTGTCAGCTAAT
This sequence comes from Moorena sp. SIO3E8, assembly GCF_010692445.1. Classification (NCBI taxonomy): domain Bacteria; kingdom Bacillati; phylum Cyanobacteriota; class Cyanophyceae; order Coleofasciculales; family Coleofasciculaceae; genus Moorena; species Moorena sp. SIO3E8. The sequence goes on from NZ_JAAHHM010000023.1 coordinate 59,167, forward strand.
GGGGAATGTCAAACAGGACTTTCAAGTCTATGTACTGACTATCCTCTCAATCCAGATGCATTAGCGCTACTATGGGATGAGGTGGCAGCCTACTGGACTTCTCCCACCTACCCAGCATTCCGGTCAGCCTTTTGTGATCCGAAGTGGAGGCAGTAATGAAGCGAGATTTAGATTATTTCATTGGTGAGCGTGCTGAACATCTGGCAATAGTATATTTGACACGTAGCCAAGATCTAGTTGTGGAAAGGATGAAGGCTGATTATGGGCTAGATATGTTGGTAACAATACTACAGGATAAATTACCGACAGGAAGGGTTTTTGGTGTTCACATCAAAGGTCGAGACAAAGCTTTTAATGACATACAGCAAGAAGCTTCATTAGTTTTATCTGACCAAGAAAAGAAGTACTTTCAAGATTTGCCCTTCCCGGTATGTGTATTGTTTTTCACTATGGACGATGACAGGGGCTATTACCTATGGTTGAAGTATCCAAGTGAATCCAACCAGAGCCTTCATACTCTTGAAAACAATCAATGGCGTTCCCTGGATCAGGAGCAGGTTAGCCAGATAATCGCAGACGTTAATGCTTGGTATAATCGAAAGCACCAATCCGCCGCATAACAACACCCATGCACCCGAGCGCCTTAGCATTAGGCTCAAAATCAGGAGACTTACGTGGCATACAGTGACTTTACTCTCAAGAAAGTCAAGCTTGACTTCAATATCCAGACTGTGGAGGATCAGTCACTATTTTCCAATAGTGAAGAAATTAAAATCAGTGATTATCTCGCACAGACCTTAAAAAGAAATGTTCCTTTAGCGTTAGCCATTAATACGGAAAAAGCTAGATCAGAACTCATCATTATTAATATTTTACTGGAAGTTAAAGAAAAATCCTATGATCAAAAAATTAGTCTATTCTCAGGGATTGATTTTAATGTCGATAAGGAAAAAGGCTTAACTGGATTTTGCGATTATATCATTAGCGGTTCAGAAGAACAGTTATATTTAGAGTTACCCGTAATTACAATAGTTGAAGCTAAGAATGAAAATATTATTTCTGGCTTAGGTCAATGTATTGCGGAAATGTATGCCGCTCAACTCTTTAATCAAGAAGCAAGTTATGAGTTACCCTGTGTATATGGTGCAGTAACAACAGGGGATGAATGGAGATTTATTAAGCTTGAAAAAAATGTTGCTTATATAGATAATGACAACTATTATATTAACAACATTAATAAAATTATTGGGATTCTAGTGAACATGGTTAAAGGAGAAGCCTAATACTATTAGGAAAGGTAATATCAAGTTCGGTTGAATACCCATAATAGTTGAATACCCATAATAAAAGTGTGGGGAGATGGGGAGATGGGGAGATGGGGAGATGGGGAGATGGGGGAGATTTTTATTAAGGGTAATTATCCTGACATGATATAACAGGAGAAATAGAAAAAATTCTGTCTACCTCATTCTCCCGATTCCCGATTCCCGATTCCCGATTCCCTACTCCCGATTCCCGATTCCCGATTCCCGATTCCCTACTCCCGACTCCCTACTCCCTAAAACCCAATCGACAACTGCAATAATTGTGAAACTAATCCTATAATTCCGCCGATTAACACTAACCATAGGGAATTTACCTTAAAGCGAAATACCAGCACTGCACTAGCTATTGCTACCATAACGGTTAACCAATCTACTAAAGCAGTACGTGCTAAAATATAAGTTACTCCTGTCATCAGTCCTAAGGAAGCGGCATTAACACCGTCGAGGAATCCACTTGCCCAGGGGGATTGGCGTAGCTTAGGCACCCAAGGATTGAGGATTCCGACTAACACAAAGGCAGGCAAAAAGATTCCAACGGTGGCAGCGATTGCGCCAACATTTCCATTCAGGAGATAGCCAATGAAGGTAGCAGTGGTAAACACAGGACCGGGAGTGACTTGACCGATTGCGATCGCATCAAGCAGTTGTTGGGAAGTAAGCCATTGGTGACGCTCTACTAAATCTTGCTGTAGAAACGCCAGCAGCACATAACCACTACCATATAGAACGGAGCCAATTTTTAGGAAGAATAGGAAGACACTAGCAGAAGATATAGAAGCGGCGGATGGTACACCGGTCTGGGCTAAAAGACTAGAGAAAGGCACAAGTAAAGCACCTGTGATGTTATTTCCTCTACGCCACAGGGTTTTGACTAGCATTACCGCAGCTCCCACCAACAGCAGTAAGAGAATTTCATGGGTACCTAAGAAGAAAGCGATAGTAGCTGCAACTCCTGCTACTGTAGTGGGAATATCTTTTGCTGCTTTTTTCCCCAACTTCCATAACGCTTGTAAAACAATAGCGATGATAACTGGTTTGATACCATAGAGGAGCCACTCTACCTGGGGCACACTCTGGTAACGGGCATAAATTGCTGCCATTATCCAGACAATCACCATTGCTGGCAAGATAAAACAAGAACCAGCAACAAACAGTCCTCGCCATCCTGCTCGCTCATAACCGATGTGAATGGCTAATTCTGTAGAGTTAGGACCTGGAAGAAGATTGGTAACGCCCAGTAGATCCAGCAGCTTCTCATGACTCATCCACTGTCGTCGCTTTACTACTTCATCATCCATCATGGCAATGTGAGCAGCTGGGCCACCAAAGGCAATTGTCCCCAATTTAAAAAAGACTAGCGCTAATTCTTTGAGTCGTTGCCCCTGTTCTTGTCGGGAGAGTTGAGCTTCAGAACTGTTGTGCTGGTCAGGCTGAATATCTTCTATTTCGTTAGACACTAGTTTGAGTCCAAAGGTGTCAAGGTTAATATACCAAAGGGAAGAGGGAATAGGGAATAGGGAGTCGGGAGTCGGGAATCGGGAATCGGGAATCGGGAATCGGGAATCGGGAATCGGGAGTCGGGAGTCGGGAATCGGGGTAATAAAATTTAATTTATAGTTATTTGCAGATAACTTATTATAGATAGTTCAGCAGTTATCTTACAGCTATCAGCTATCAGATAACTGCGATGCTCTTTCAGAGCCGCTACGCGATTGGCCGTAGGCCACGCTACGCGAACGTGTTTTTTGAGGTTATTGTATTGGTTATTGAGCAATTCGTGTAGGAATTGTAATAATTTTTGATGCCCTATTCCCTACTCCCTACTCCCTATTCCCTACTCCCTACTCCCTATTCCCTACTCCCTACTCCCTATTCCCTACTCCCTTTGCTATTATATTGGTTATTTTTATGGTATAATATTACTAGAGTAATCTGGTGTAATCTATGGCTAAGTTTTACTCAGAAATCAATCAAGATTTAAGAGAGTTTATTGAGGAGCAAAAAATATTTTTTACAGCCACAGCTCCCCATCAAGGTCGTATTAACCTATCCCCCAAAGGGATAAACACCTTTCGGTGTATTGATAGTAAAACAGTGGCTTATCTAGATTTAACCGGTAGCGGTAACGAGACATCTGCTCATTTGCTAGAAAATGGCAGAATGACAATTATGTTTTGTAGCTTCACTGAAAAGCCATTAATTCTCCGCCTTTATGGTCATGGTCAGGTAATTCGACCTAGGGATAAGGAATGGGAAACAGTCTACTCCCTATTCAATAGCCTACCAGGGGAAAGACAGATTATTGTATTAAATGTAGAATCTGCCCAAACCTCCTGTGGTTATGGTGTACCTTTGTATGACTTAAAAGGAGAGAGGGAAACTCTGCTCAAGTGGGCGAATAAGAAGGGAAAACAGGGAATTCACGACTATTGGCAAGCCAAAAATATTGAGAGTATAGATGGGTTACCGACTAATCTTTTAGAAGATTAACCAGAATGGTGAATTAAGAATTAAGAATTAAGAATTAAGAATTAAGAATTAAGAATTAAGAATTAAGAATTAAGAATTAAGAATTAAGAATTAAGAATTCTGCCTTCACCATTCTACATTCTACATTATTAATTCTGCCTTCACCATTCTGACAAAGAACCAAACTCACTTATCTTTTAGTTTGGTCTAGACTAGCGGCAGCGCTATTGACCTCTATGGGATTTTCCTGGGCTAAAGCACTATTGATATGTGATTGCTCTCCCGTAATCAAGGCAGTTGCTTGCTCTAATGCCTCGATGCGATCGCTAACTCGGTTTCTTTCTGGTAATAGTTGCAGGATTTTCAACTTTTCCAGCCTTTGATTAACCCTACCAGTCGCACCTACGATAAACACATCACGACGTTTGCCACGAGCCTCCTTAACCATAGTCTCTATCGCTAAAGAAGCGGTCACTCCCAACAAGGGAACATCACTGAGATCTAAAATCAGGACATCATACTTTTCTACCATCCCCATCCGCTGAGAGATACCCTTGGCTGCACCAAAGCTCATTGGTCCGCCGAGACGGAATAGGAAAATTCGACCACGAGCTTGTTTCAGAAGTTGTTTTTCTTCATAGCTCAAACTCTTTTCAGCATCATCAGGAGCAGTAATTTCCTTGATTTGATTAATTTGTAGCTCACTGAGGTTTTTGACAGTCAACAGGTTGGCAATGAACACCCCAACGGCAACGGCTGTAATTAGGTCAACAAATACAGTCATGAATAACACTAAATACATTAATGCTGCTGCCTTGAGGGAGACTTGATGGGCTCGTTTGAGGAAGCTCCAGTCAATAATATCGATGCCTACTTTAATCAAGATGCCCGCCAGTACAGCATGGGGAATTTTTTCAGTCAGGCTTCCTGCCCCCAAAACAACTTCTAGCAGCACTAGGGCATGAATCATGCCTGAAAGGGGGGTTTGACCACCAGCCTTAACATTGATTACCGTCCGCATGGTAGCACCAGCACCAGGTAGCCCACCAAACAAGCCAGCAATCGTATTACCGATACCCTGACCAATTAATTCTCGGTCAGAGTCGTGCTGGGTACGGGTAATATTATCAGCAACCATGGACGTTAACAGAGAGTCGATAGCTCCCAAGGTGGCTAACATTAGACCATAGCCAAGCATCTCTTTGAGCTGCCTGAAATCAAACACTGGCAACTGTAGCTTGGGTAAGCCTGTGGGGATTTCTCCAATCCGTCTGAGCTCGCTGTCTGGCAGGTCTGGGAAAAAGACAACCGATATCAACGTACAGACTATCAGTGCTAGCAAGGGGGATGGAATTAATCGACTCAGCTTCCTAGGTGATCCAAACATAATCACCAGAGTCAGGATTGCTAGACCGGTAGCGGCAAAATGGGGATTAGCCACAAAGGTAGGAAAATTGCTGACAGATTCCACCACATTCCCAGAACTAGGATGCCCGAAAAATGGACCAATCTGTAACAACAGAATGATCACACCAATCCCTGACATAAAGCCAGATATAACTGTGTAGGGCATCAGGGTAATATATTTACCCAGCCGCAACACCCCAAATAAGATTTGAAATATCCCCCCTAGCATGACAACAGTAAATGCCATCGCTAGACCATTCTCTGGGTTTTTAGCAACTAGCGCCGTAAACACCGTTGTCATCACTACGGTCATCGGGCCAGTGGGACCAGAAATCTGAGAGGGAGTACCGCCAAACAGAGCGGCAAACAGACCAACAAAAATAGCGCCGTAAAGACCATGAATTGCCCCAGCACCGGAGGATACTCCAAAGGCTAGGGCTAATGGTAGTGCAACAATGGCAGCAGTCAGGCCGCCAAAGACATCACCGCGCAAATTACGGAAATGTAAACCATTAACAAATTGCATGAGTGGGTAATTTAGTGAAAGAATAATACTTGCAAAGTGGCCCACATCTAATTGATTCTTTCCATATCACTTGGAATTCCTACCATGATGGTATAGGAAAATCTAAGGGGTAGAGCCATCCAAATATAGAAACCGAGATTTACCTGGGCAACACTAAAGTATATGGAAGCTAGAGTTGCTTATAGCAATAATTGCTATATAAGATGCCATAGAATTTTACACTAGAATTTTACACTGCCAGAGGTGAAACTGTTTAGAGTTTTGGTTAATCGATAGAGTTTTAGCATTAAATCAATGGATGACTAGCACCAGAGACTCTAATCCCCCCAGGGCAAACGGAGCTAAATTATAGAAACCTTACTCAGAAGCGATGCAGAGGTGCGAACCGTGGCGAATTTAATAATTAGATGCGGAAAGCGCACCTAACAAAGATTTAAGAATTAATAAGAATTTAACAATTAATAAGAATTTAACAATTAATAAGCAAAAATACTTATCTTATCAAGATTATATCCACTAGGCACTTCAAAATAACATAGGTTTACCCTAGTCATCTCCCCAAAGAATAATTGAGCAAGGTTAGTGGGAGTACACAGAAGGATTGGTGGATTATTTCGCAAATTCTGGTTAAAAATTCCGGGAAAATCAATTACTCTCACTAGAGATTAGAGACTAGAGATTAGACAGTTCATGTAGGGTGGGCAGTGCATCAGACAGATAATGAAGCTTGCAAAGCGGTTTGGTACGCACTGCCCACCCTACGATTAATGACAATGGTGCAAGATCTCAGTTAAATCAGATTGGGATACTCCTGGTAAGATTGGGCTAATTACTGGTAACCTATCCTGCTGTTGACGAGAAAGCATGCAAAAAATCCTGAGTTGGGCAATACTAGCTTCTGTGATTACATTACCTGTTTTACCTGTTTCGGCTGAGCAACCCCTTTTCCTGGCCTATCCCCCTCGTGAGCATAAAACTACTGCAGAGAAAATTTTCTTGATTGGTACTGCAGCCCCTACTTCAGAGGTGTTGGTCAATGGTAGACCTATCCCCCGTAGCCAAAGTGGGAATTTTGCTCCTAGTTTCCCTCTGCAGCTGGGAGAAAATCGGTTTACCTTGCGCTATCTAAACCAGGAAATTCAAGTTACCGTAACCCGGCTGTCTACTGAACCACAGTTACCACAAGGTTTGGGATTTGCGAAAGATTCCCTGACCCCAGCAGCAGATATTGCTAGATTACCCGGAGAACAGATTTGTTTTGGTGCGATCGCATCCCCTCGTGCTAGGGTTTCTGTCACCCTGGGCAATCAACAGATTTCCTTACTCCCTCAATCCCAAGATGCCCAACTTCCCTCCAATTTTGCCGTATTGACTGGTCAAAACCAACCTACACCTCGTGCAGTCATTAATAACTACCAGGGATGCGCTGAAGTATCACAAGCTGGTAATTTTGGCAACCCTGTGTTTCAACTAAATCTCAATGGCGAGAGAGTCAGTCAGCGGGGTACAGGTACAGTGGAAATTCTCTCTCGTAACCGCTTAGAGGTAATAGAGGTAATAGAAGAGGCTGGGGTTGCCCGCACTGGACCGAGTACTAACTATTCTCGCTTAACGCCTTTACCAAAGGGAACTAGAGCAGCCGTCACGGGCAAAGAGGGAGACTGGTTACGTCTTGATTATGGTGCTTGGATTCGCCAGAAGGAAACCAAAGTAATTCCTGGTGCAACTCCCCCGAAGTCGATTATTCGCAGTATTACTTCCCGACAGGTACCTGGAGCAACAGAAATTCTCTTTCCCCTAGAGATACCAGTACCAGTGAGTGTGCAGCAGTCCGATAAAACCTTTACCCTAACGCTACATAATCTAACCGCTCAAACGGATACAATTTTCCTAAATGATGACCCAGTGATTAAGCGCCTAGACTGGTACCAAGTGACTCCAGACCGGGTGGAGTATAATTTTAGACTCAAATCTGAGCAGCAGTGGGGGTATGACTTGAGGTATGAAGGCACTACTCTCATTCTGTCTTTGAGACATCCACCAAACTTGAGCAGTAGAGGAATACTGGGTCTATCGACTCAGCGGTTAGCAGGAATTAAGATACTGCTCGATCCCGGACATGGGGGAGCCGAAACAGGAGCTAGCGGACCGAATGGGTATCCAGAAAAGGATGTTAATTTAGTAGTCTCGAAACTGTTGCAAAAGGAATTGGTACAACGGGGAGCAACGGTATATATGACACGGGAAACTGACAAGGATGTGTCATTACGAGACCGGATGGATATGATTCACGAACTAGAACCAACGATTGCCCTTTCTATCCATTACAATGCGCTACCAGATTATGGTGATGCTATTAATACTGCTGGGATCGGAATGTTTTGGTATCATACCCAAGCCCACGATTTATCAGTGTTTTTGCATAATTATTTAGTCCAAAAGCTCCGGCGTCCATCCTACGGAGTATTTTGGAATAATCTCGCCCTAACCCGTCCTCACAAAGCTCCTTCGGTGCTATTGGAATTGGGATTTATGATTAATCCGGTAGAGTTTGAATGGATTAGCAATCCCCGAGAACAAAGGCAATTGGCTAATGCGATCGCAGATGGGATTACTGAATGGATAGCTACTGTGGAGTAATGCAAGCTTTGTTGAATAGGTAACAGGGAATAGGGAAACAGAGGGGAGATGGGGAGATGGGGAGATGGGGAGTCAGATGAGCTACTGGCGTGGAAACCCCCAAGACCGCACTGGTAGTTGCTCATCAGGGAAACCTCCTTTGGCCGACTGCATCCGTTGACAACAACGATAGGATAACAATGTAAACTTTTATTACTGGACTCAAGACTTTTGGCTTTGATGGTAAAATAAACTTCGCCAATTTGCTTGATAGATATATGGGCTACCCTAACTTGTTTAATTTCTCAACTGAGTGCCTGTAAATTCAAAACCATTTTCAGAGCTATCTAGTATCACTTGTTTGATGTAAGATATGTCTCGGTTTCACCTCACGTATAACTTTGAAATAAATTCTATGACTCAGGCTGCATTTGATTACAATTCAGAATATTTTACTAGTGAAATATTCGATACCAATTATCAAGCTATAGCGTCAACAATCGTTAAAACTTATCAACCAAAACGTGTGGCAGAATTTGGGTGTGGTCCTGGGCATCTTACTAGAGAGCTGGCCAGATTGGGTGTAGAGGTAACAGCTGTAGATGGTTATTCGGAACCTGATTTCTCAGAATCATCTATTGAATTTCACAAACTTGATCTAAATGACGAAGTAGCCATTGCTAATCGTTTCTCCAACCAGAATTTCGATCTTGCTATTTCTCTGGAAGTTGCTGAACACCTAGAACCTGAAACATCTCCAATACTAATCAGCTGGATGACTAGTGTTGCGCCAATCGTGGTATTTTCAGCAGCAGTTCCTAGTCAGAGCGGCCATGGACATATCAATCTTCATTCCAGAGATTACTGGCACCGTTTATTCACTAAGCATAATTTTGTCGTCGCGGATCGTATTCGCGAGAAACTTAGACAAATACCTAATGTAGCTCCTTGGTATCGTTACAATATTATCGATTATCTCCAGGCAGAGCATTCTCAAGCCCCAGAAATACTAGAAGTAATTGAGCGTTTACTTGCCTCTGAATCTGCTGCATCGACCGCATACTACGAAGAATCTACGAAGATGAGACTTCTACAGCCTTACTTAAAGGACCCGGTCGTTAAATGGTATTTCGGGTTGCGACAGTTTACTGATAGTTTTTTTAACAAAACCTAACTATCAGTAATCATTCAGCTGCTATCAGCCAATGGCCAAGGCCATTGGCCTTGGCTCACGGCTGACCGCTGACTGCTGTTCGCGCAGCGTGCGCGTAGCGCATATGCTTAAGGAAAAAGTGACATACTCCTAGCCTCTGTTTTTTGGCTAATCGTGAGATAAGTTTGTTATACAGAGACGGATCAGTGGTTTGTAATGGTTGAGCCATGGCATTAAACTCTTCCTCTTCCAAAGCGAGGTAAGTATCAATCTGCTCACGATTAGCTAAGTAGAAAGCGATCGCTCCGTAAACTTGTTCAAGGGTCAACAGTGGGAAAGATTGAACAATACTTTCCGGTGATAATCCGTTGCGGAAAGTATACACAACGGAGTTGAGAGAAATTCGTGTGCCTGCAATCCAGTAACCATTGTCCCGATACTCTACATAGGTTTTAACTTCTATAACTGGGATCAATTTACCTTGAATATATCTATTGAGATCATATAACTGAAACAACTGGAACAAAAAACTGAGATAAATACTGAGGCATTCTAGTCTTGTCTGCCAATTATTCTGAAACTATCGATATAGCAATCAGAACTTAGATACAGATAAGTATTTTTACTTACGCTACCAGATTGGGGGCTCTGGTTTCTCTGGATATCCCCTGAAGCGCGGAGGCGTTTTCTGGTTGCTTTGCCGATGTGATAGTTAAGGATGGGTTTTGGTCGGATACAAAGTACCCGCAAGGGTACTGTAAAGTTTCCTAAAATTTGCCATCATAACTAGTATAAAGCCTATTTAGAGTAATCCTTGCATAAAAATCCCAACTCAAGGTGATAAGTAATTAAGGAGTAAAGTTACCCACTCCTAATTAACTTGATAAAAGGTTCTAACGAATCGGTAATTTCTGAAAACTTATAGGAGTCAAATCATCATGGAAAAACATCAACCAATAGAATTTTCCCTAGAACAAGAATTCAATCTTAAGGTGTTTGAGACGCAAATTCAAAACATCGACCTTGACCAAGCCAAGAATCTTCTGTGCGAGCTCTATAGACAGATGTCAATTCGTGAAATTTATTTCAGGAATTTCGTTAAGCACAGTTTAATCGGAGATCCTCCACCTTGGAGTGAGTAAGCTCAGGGGGCAAGGGATGAAAGTAAGCTATAAGCTTATGTGCTACGCACACCCGTGCGCGTTCAGCTATCAGCTATCAGCTTGTATAGCTAAGCATTCGTTTAATTTATTGCGAATAGGCGCAGCTACCCTGGGTTTATGTTAAGCATGATAGCTGACCGCTGACCACTGACCGGTGACCACTGACGGCTAAATGCTTACTTTTGTCTAATACGGTAAATTTGCAAATTAAATTCTGATTAGCTTAACCCAATTCTCCGGAATCCACAGCTAAATTACTGAAGAAACAATAAACACAGCAATTAGAGTCAAGGCGACTGAGACAGAATAACATTATTAAGTGCATCATGTAGGTAGCTATAAATACATTTAAACTGAATTGCTAAATTATCGATGAATTCAGTAACTCAGCAATTCAGAGTAATTTATCACCTACTTACTGTTCACAGGGTCAGTTAACCAAGGCTCTCTAGCTTTAATTCACAATCAAGGAGTATCCCATGGTAAAACAAATGTGCTGGTTATCGAGCTTTGGTAGCAATGAACCAAAAATGTTGCACTTGCGGACTTCCCCTTATGAGGCTTGGCGTCCGTACACAGCTTTTCCCCAATATGCTGTCCCAGATTATCCAGTACCTGGCGGTTCTAAAGGCTGGGCAACCTATCAGAAACTAAGACTCTCAGACTGGGTTTTGGTTCCTAGTGACAATGAAAATATGGATTATAAAGCAAGTTAATAATTTAGTAATATTGGTTGACTGTTGACGGATAATTGTCAACAGTCAATCTTTAGCAAAGGTAACAGGCAATCGGGAATCGGGAATCGGGAATCGGGAATCGGGAATCGGAAGCTTTGGAGCAGAAATATGTCTTAAGCTTTACTTCGACTGCTATAACCTTCAACCCAATAACCTTCAACCTTGAACCCAATAACCTTTAACCTTAAACAGTTAAACTAATTACTTGACTAGATAAGGACTGGTTAACTTATCTAACTGTTGCACTAACAAGCTAAGGAATAAACCGACATCAGTGACAACACCAACAGATTCTACTGAACCGCGATCGCTTAATTTTGTCACTACGGCGGGGTTAATATCCACACAGACCATCTTCACTCCGGCTGGAGTCATATTGCCGACGCCAATAGAATGGAGCATAGTAGACAGCATCAAGATCATATCTGTCCCTTCCAATAACTTGGCATAGTCTTGCTGTGCTTTAATCAAATCCATCTGGGTATCTGGCAGAGGACCATCATCTCGGATGGAACCGGCTAGGACAAATGGTACGTTATTGCGGACGCATTCATACATCACCCCTTTAGTTAATACACCCTGTTCTACAGCTTGGGCAATACTACCGCAGCGACGGATAGTATTGATTACCTTGAGATGGTGTCGGTGTCCACCATGGACAACTACTCCTCGTTTCATATCCACACCCAAAGAGGTTCCCATCAGGGATTGCTCGATGTCATGAACTGCGATCGCATTTCCCCCTAACAGCGCCTGAACATACCCAAGTCGAATCAAACTGGATAAATGTTCACTACCGCCAGTGTGAATTACCACAGGTCCTGCTGTCACTACAACTCTGCCCCCTTGGTCCCGAATTTGGCGCAGCTCCCAAGCAATTTGTTCGACTACTAATTCTACCCGGCGCTCACTAGAGACCCCAGATGCCATAAAACTAAATTCTTGCTGATTGCGTTGTTCACGGGATTGAGTTTTGCGCACCGTGCGGATTCCTTCTACTCCCACGATCACCTGCTCTCCAACTTCCAAATCCCGCAGCACTTTACAACGAGCGATTACACCGTCTGGGGTTTCAGTTATTGCGATCGCACCATCCATGCGTTGATGTTGTACCTTCACCCACTCACAATTTACCCGTACTTCCGTCGGATAAATGGTAGTAACATAAAAGTCATCAGGAGCAACCCCTGCTTGAGTAACAGGTTCCAAGTTAGCATCACACACCTCTTGGGCAGGAGTGACAGCTCCTAGATCAATCAGCTTAGTCATAATCTCTGCCATCACCTCATGATCTGGTGCAGAGACTTTCAGTTCAGCATTAGAGGTGCTTTGCCGCTGTGTTCCTAGGTCGAAGTTAAGTACCTGGAAGCTACCCCCACCTCCTACAATTAAATCCAAGGCACGGCTGATGATACCAGAATCAAGCAAATGACCTTCCAAACGAATAATGCGACTTTCAACCGGTTGATTGCCATGGATTTCACTGCGGACTGGTTCAGTTACCCGTAAGGTTAGGCATTTAGCAGCACCACCAGCTTTGAGAAATTCCGTCAAGGGGGTTTCAATCACCTCAAACCCAGCTTGACCGAGCCGATCTTTCAAGCGATCGCTAACTTTGTTCATCACTACAAGTTGATCAATATTGACCGCATTGCAAGCAAAGTTCACTGCATCAGCTTCCTCTATGGCGATTCGTTTTTCCGGTGCTACCCGCATTTCGATTAAGCGGTTGGAATAGGCATCAAATGCTGGGGGATAGTAAAGTAAATAGCCACCACTCAGGGGACAGAAGCAAGTGTCCAAGTGATAGAAACGTTGATCCATTAGGCGCAGGGACACAACTTCAATATCTAGCCATTTAGCAAGGTATGGATGGGAATCAAGTTCTGAGCGGAAGCCATAGCCAGCCCATAGCCAACGCCCTTCCCGGTCTAGCAGAGCATCCCCAGCTCCTTCAAAAGGTAAGTCTTGAGGAAGTTCATAGACAGTGTAGCCATTGTCATTAAACCATTGCTTGAAATAAGGTTCTTCTCCCTGGCGCTCTTTGTGGAGGAAGCGGCTAAGCACTACATTCTTGCCCAAGACTAATCCGGCATTGGCTGCAAATACCATATCTGGCCAACCGGATTGAGGAGAAACTAAATCGACTAGGGCATGCTCTTTGATGACATAGTGCAGTTTTTGCCACTGTTCTACAGCGCGATCCCTTGATGACTTGTGAATATTTCCTTCCATCCAAGGATTAATCACATAATCCACATCGTAGTGGTCAGGGGGACACATGAGGAAGCGAATTGATTCTGTCATAGTCGATTTCTGATCTGGTAGATACCTACACGACCAAGGTAAGTCAGCAATTAAACCAATGTCACGACAATTTGCCATTGACAGGGGAGTAGGTTAAGTTGGTGGATTGGTTTTATAGATAATGGCTAACCCTTAATTATACCATGAAAAAAATATTTATAACTAGACTGAAGCGAATTCTGCTTACCACCAGCATCAGTATTGTGAGCGTGCCACTGTTGATCTATGGCGGATTGCTGGTCAAGCGTCCGCTTCCCACCGACAAGCAGCAACAACTGTTCCAAGGCATCGTATATCAAAGAGATGCTCGCAACTCACCCCGTCCGCTGATGGTACATACTGTTACCATAGACCTAACCGCACCAGGAATTAAACTGTTAGTAACACCAGGAAATAAAGTCGATAAAAATGAATTTGCTGCCCGGACTACTTCGGAATTTGTGCGGGAGTTTAACTTACAATTAGCTATTAATGGTAGTTTCTTTTATCCTTTTCGGCAGTATCCACCGAACTCCTATCCTAGACGTGGTGATCCGGTAATAGTACAAGGGCAAGTTATCTCTGAGGGGAAATCCTATGCTCCTCCAAAAGCAACTTCCTCAGTGCTTTGTATTTCAAAGTTTTTCCGCGCTCAAATTTATCAAAACCGTTGTCCTATAGGTACATCTGAGGGACTAGCCGGTAGAGAAATTTTACTAAAAGAAGGAAAGCCAGAAGTATTGGGAGGTCGTGGAGGTGAGAACCTATTCTCTCCCCGCACTGCTGTCGCTATTGATAAATCAGGCAAAACCTTGTGGTTAATTATTGTTGATGGTCGCCAGCAATTTTACAGCGAGGGGGTTAGCTTGGCTGAGTTGACTAAGATTATTCAAGAATTAGGAGCCGATAGCGCCCTCAATTTGGATGGGGGTGGTTCAAGCACTCTGGTAGTAGCAAATAATAATAAGTTACGGGTGTTAAATTCACCGATTCAGACCCGTATTCCAACGCGCCAACGGGCAATTGCTAACCATCTGGGAATTTATGCTTTGCCGGTAGAAAACAGGGAGTAGGGAGTAGGGATTAGGGAATAGGGAGTAGGGAGTAGGGATTAGGGTAAAAAATATCACCATTAATTGATGATTATTATAGCTATTTTATACCAAAAACTAGTAGTTAATAAACCCCCTTAATATAATACAGTTTAAATGCACAATATACCAATCCGTGTAGGAATTGTGATAATTTTTGTTCCCTGTTCCCTGTTCCCTGTTCCCTTTGGTATAGCTTAGAGCATGAAAAAATTAAATATAACTAGAGTTAAGCGAATTCTGCTTACCACCAGCATCAGTATTGTCAGCATTGTGAGCGTGCCAGTTTTGATCTATGGCGCATTGCTGCTCAAGCGTCCACTTCCTACCGACAAGCAGCAACAACTTTTCCCAGGCATTGTGTATCAAAGAGATGCTCGCAAATCTCCCCGTCCGCTGGTGGTACATATTGTTACCATAGACCTAACCGCACCAGGAATTAAACTATTAGTAACACCAGGAAATACCATCAATAAAAACGAATTTGCTGCCCGCACTACTTCGGAATTTGTGCGGGAATTTAACTTACAGTTAGCTATCAACGGTAGTTTCTTTTATCCTTTTCGGGAGTATCCACCGGACTCCTATCCTAAACCTGGTGATCCGGTCAAAGTAGAAGGGCAAGTTATCTCTGAGGGGAAATCCTATGCTCCTCCAAAATCAAAAAATTATTCAGTGCTGTGTATTTCAAAGCTTCTCCAAGTTCAAATCTATCAAAACCGTTGCCCTCTAGGCACATCTGAGGGATTGGCGGGTAGAGAAATTTTACTAAAGGAAGGGAAGCCAGCAGTATTGGGAGATAGTACAGATGAAAAACTATTGTATCCCCGCACTGCTGTGGCTATTGATAAATCAGGCAAAACTTTGTGGTTAATTATTGTTGATGGTCGCCAGCGCTTTTACAGTGAAGGGGTTACTTTGGCTGAATTAACTAGTATTATTCAAGAATTAGGAGCCGATAGCGCCCTCAATTTGGATGGGGGTGGTTCCACCACTCTGGTAGTAGCAAATAATACAAATAAGCTAAGAGTATTAAATTCACCGATTCAGACCCGTATTCCTACGCGCCAACGGGCAATTGCTAACCATTTGGGCATCTATGCTTTGCCGATAGATGTGTTGAACAGGGAATAGGTGGATGTAGCATAAACAAAACAAAAAAAATGTTTATCCTGATCAACGGCTTTCCAGCAAATTACTATAATATCTAACTCGGAAATAAACTCTCACGATTACTCAAGCATGGTATACAAAAAAAAGATTTTAGCGGAACCCCCCAGAAGCCCCACATCTTAATACGAAGTATAAGTGTGGGATGAATGGTAGACAGGGTCTTTTGGTTCAGAAAAACGTGCTAAGCAGGTGCACAAAATTAATTACACATTTTGCAAAACTCAAAGCCTTACAATGTAAGGGTTACAGAGATTCATAGTAGGAAATTAATTGTGTTTAGGTGCTTATCAAACTTCTTATCAACTCGGATGGAGTCATCCCACGACATTCAGCCTCTTGTTGTAACTGCCTTTTTTCAAAATCGGTGATTCTAACTATCAGTTTTTTGTCTTTCATTTTGGATTGACACTTGGATACACAATTTGCTATTGTAGTAACAGGTCGAAAACAGGGAGACAACAAACGATGATCATTGCTTACCAGTACCGATTAAAGCCAACAAAAGAGCAGAAAGCACAGATAGACAATTGGCTATCAATGCTTTGCGCGCAATATAATTATTTGCTGGCAGATAGGTTTCGCTGGTATGAGCAAAATCGTTGTTCTGTTAATGCTTGCCCACTTGTTTGTTACCTTCCAGAGTTAAGGAATAATCCAAATTATTACAGTCAGAAAAAGAGTTTACCAAACTTAAAGAAGACTCATCCCTGGTACAAAGATATCCATTCCCAGGTGCTTCAGGATGTAGTCAAAAGGGTTAAATTAGCTTTTGATAAATTCATTAAAGGGGATAGCAAAGGTAAGCGGAGTGGCAGACCGAGGTTCAAAAAGACTCACCGTTACCGTACTTTCACTTATCCTCAAATGAAGGAAGGTTGCCTAGAAGACAATCTGATTACCCTTCCAAAAATAGGAAAAGTAAAAGTTGTTTTGCATCGTCCTATCCCTGACGGGTTCAAAATCAAGACGGCTACTATCACTAAAAAATGCGATAAGTATTATCTAATCTTATCTCTGGAAGACAAAACAGTTCCTGAAGTAAAACCTGACATTAATCCTGACTCAATTATTGGTATTGACGTTGGCCTTAAGGAGTTTTTAACCACTTCAGAAGGGGAAACCATTCAAGTTCCGCAGTATTACCGAAAGGCTCAAAAAAGGTTAAAAGTCATCCAAAAACGGGTGTCTCGGCGGAAGAAAGGAGGGGTTAACCGACTCAAGGCTATCAAGCAACTTGGGAGACAACATAAAAAAGTGGCGGATAAACGGAAAGATTTCCACTTTAAAACCGCCAATTACTTATTGTCAAAATACGACGTAGTCGCTCATGAGAAGTTGAACGTCAAAGGGCTTGCTAAATCCCGATTGGCTAAATCTGTTTTGGATGCTGGGTGGTCAAGCTTTCTGACAATTCTGACAAGCAAAGCCGAGAATGCTGGCTTGTTGGCAGTTCCAGTAAGCGCCCAAAATACTTCGCAGAATTGCTCCGGTTGTGGAAAAAAAGTCCCTAAAAAGCTGCATGTTCGTTGGCATGATTGTCCCCATTGTGGATGCAATCTTGACCGCGATCACAATGCTGCCATAAATATCAAAAACAGAGCGGCAGGGCAGTCCGTTCTTAAAGCCCAGTGCCTCCGAAGCGATGGCTGGATTGACTGGGAAGCCTACACTGAACCTGTAAGGTCAGTGTAGGAGCTGTCACCAGCTAAGGCAGATCCGAGTATCAGCAAAAGTGCCCGTGAATTTGCTGTAGAACTTCTCGAAGATCCTAGCAACATTTACTCTTGGACCATGGATGTTATTGGGAGCGATGCCAACTATACCGATGCAGAGTGGGAAGCTTTGAACGATATGAAATTGGATGATACTGAAGCCTTTGTAGCAGACTTCCAGTCGGAGTTGGAAAGTCTGGACTTGAATTAAGGTCAAAGGGTATCGACGCAGGGTGAAGGGTTAAGAATTTAGGTGTGGAGAGGTTTAATCATCAATAATGTTGACTATGAACATATTATCAACACTCAACCTTGGCTTTTCGGCCACGCTACCGAAACAACCTACCCTTCACCGAAGGCCAAAGGCGAACAACTTTCACCCTTGGCCAATAGGCCACGCTACGCGAACAACCTTCACCCTTCACCCTTGGCCAATAGGCCACGCTACGCGAACAACCTTCAACACTTCAACCTTCAACCTACACCCTTCACCATTACTTGACCGTAACACTCATCCCTTCTTTGACTATAAACGCGCCATCAAACACTTCTTTGACTTCCACCGCTAGGTTATCGAGAAAATCATCACAGTGATTCGGTTCGTGGTGGAAGATAGCCAGTTTCTTAACACCAGCAGCTTTTACCAGCTTGACCCCTTCCTGCCAGGTGGAATGGCCCCAACCTACTTTGGGAGATTTGGGGTTGTGGTATTCTTCATCGGTATACATAGCATCGTAGATTAACATATCAGCATCACGGGCTAGATACACCACATTTTGATCAAGGCGGTCGGTAAAATGTTCTGTATCGGTGCAGTAGCACACGGAATGCCCTTGCCAGCTTACGCGATAGCCAATAGCACCATTAGGATGATTCAAAGGAGCAGTTTCTATGGTAATATCATCTATGGCGACAGTATTGTGACCTAATTCTAAGTCATAAAACTTCAATTCTGCCTCTACTCTCCTAGTAGGAACTGGAGCATTCAAGTGTAACACCCGCTCCTTGAAGTGTTTCTCCATGCACTCCCCTGGGGGAGCTGCGCCATAAATATGTAAAATGTTCCCTTCCACAAAGACTGGAATGAAAAATGGCACGCCTTGAATATGATCCCAGTGGTAGTGAGTAAAAAACCAATAAGCTTCAATGGGTAACTGCTGCTTAAGGCTTTTTCCCAGCAACCGCAAGCCAGTACCACCATCGAAAATCAGGCGTAACCCAGCCACTTGCATCTCTACACAAGACGTATTGCCGCCATATTGAATTGTGTCCTGTCCAGGGCTAGGTATACTGCCTCGGACTCCCCAAAATTTAACCGAAAACTCGGAGGAAGTGCTTATCTTCATTGGTAAGTTAATGCTTCAAAGTACCGCACTGACCCTGATGACGCAACAGGTGATCGCACAATACCAAAGCAACCATTGCTTCTACCATAGGTACGGCCCTGGGTAAAACACAAGGGTCGTGACGTCCTTTAGCAGCTAGAATGGTTTCTTCACCAGTAGTGGTGACAGTACGTTGTTCTTTGCGGATGGTAGCAGTGGGTTTAAACGCTACTCTAATAATAATAGTCTCGCCATTACTAATGCCACCTTGAATGCCACCGGAGCGATTTGTAACAGTGCGCACTGCACCGGTTTCGTCTGTGTAAAATTCATCATTATGCTCACTGCCGGTAAGTAGAGTGCCCCCAAAGCCAGAGCCAATCTCGAAACCTTTACTAGCTGGTAGGGACATCACCCCTTTGGCTAAATCCGCTTCTAGCTTATCAAAGACTGGCTCTCCCAAGCCTTTGGGTATATGGCGAGCCACACATTCTACTACACCCCCAACGGAATCACCGCTACGTCCAGTTTCTTCAATCAGTTCAATCATCCGTTCAGCACATTCTGAATCAGGGCAACGAACAATATTACTTTCTACCTGGTCTTGAGTAACGGTGTTGGAGTCTACGATACCTTCTAAGGTTTTGATACGCTTGACGTAGCCAATGATTTCTACACCAGCAGCTTGCTGGAGAATTTTTTTTGCGATCGCACCCGCTGCCACTCGCCCGATGGTTTCCCGGGCTGAAGAACGTCCTCCCCCCTGCCAGTTCCGAATGCCATACTTAGCATCATAGGTAGCATCAGCATGGGAAGGCCGATACGTCTTTTGCATCTCGCTATAGTCTTGGGGCCTAGTGTCTTTATTGCGCACCATAATCATAATTGGTGTGCCTAGGGTTTTGCCCTGAAATACTCCTGAAACAATTTCACAAGTATCAGTTTCTTTACGAGGAGTAGTAATCTTACTCTGACCCGGACGCCTGCGGTCTAAATCTACCTGAATTTCTGCCGCAGAAATTTCCAATCGCGGTGGACAGCCATCAATGACTACCCCAACCCCACCCCCGTGGGATTCTCCAAATGTAGTGATGCGAAACAGATGTCCAAAGGTATTGCCCATAGTTCGTGCTCTAGTAGTGCTCTAATGGTAGTACTTACTTATCTTATTCCTTAATAAAACGGCTTGGCGGCTTAAGTCCTGTTGCCTTCAAATCTAATAATTACCCTAATCATTATTTAGCTAATCATTCACCTAATCATTTACTTAATCATTCACTTACTAATTAAGATTAGTTAAGTAGAAAGTGTTTTGATGAGCCTAAAGTAATATATGGTATATAATTTTAAATAAATAGGATTTGATTGGTTAGGATGCTTATGGCTATGGGTGCATCTTGTGAATTGATAATTTGCCTAACCACATGTTTGGCTTGGGGTTTTTCTGCTCCAGTTTTAGCTGAGATTATCCCCGATGGAAGTTTGCGAAATGAAGCGTCAAAGGTAACTCCTAATGTAGAGGTCAAGGGGGCGCTGGCGGATTTAATTGAAGGGGGAGCAACTCGCGGGGAGAATTTGTTCCATAGTTTTGCTGACTTTAATGTAGGAGAACTACAACGGGTTTATTTTGCTAATCCCTCTGGAATTCAGAGGATTTTAACACGGGTAACCGGCAGTAATCTATCGAATATTCAAGGGACTTTGGGAGTAGATGGTGCAGCAAATCTGTTTTTGCTCAATCCCAATGGTATTGTGTTTGGACCAAATGCCAGCTTAGATGTCGCTGGTTCGTTTTTCGCCTCTACTGCTAATAGTTTGGTGTTTGGTGATGGGCAAGAGTTTAGTGCCACATCCCCACAAGCACCGCCACTGTTAACGATTAATATCACCCCAGGATTGCAGTATGGCAAATATGACCCCAGGAGCACAATTAAAAATGCTGGGAATTTAGCAGTAGGACAAGATTTAACTCTAGCCGCTGGCAATCTGGATTTACAGGGTCAACTGGATGCTGGTAAGAATTTGACTCTGTTCGGAGAAGATACAGTCACGATTAGAGATAGTGTAGCGCAACCGTTTAGAGCGTACTCTGGTGGCTTGCTGCTAATTCAGGGTAATCAGTCCATTGATATTGCAGCTCATAACCATACCGATAGTGGTTTATTCGCTGGTGCTGATTTACGGTTGCGCTCTGCTAATCCCATAGCAGGGGATGCTCACTATACCGCTGGCGGAAATATCAGCATCGAGCAGTTGGATGGGTTACCGGGAAATTTAGTTAGTACCGATGATCCGATTATTCTGACTAATGGGGATGTCAGTTTAGGAAACTATACCGGAGCGTCACTACATATTTTGGCAGGAGGGAGTGTTACCGTTGGAGACATCGAGATTAACTCTACCGATACAACAGATAATGCCATTAGTCCTAATAACTCCAATCCCTTCTTGGCTAGTCTGGCTAATGTCACCTTGTCGGATCAAGCTCGAACATCTTTCGTAATTGATGGTAGTAGTCAACCTACTTTAGATATCCGTGCTGGCATAGATTGGACATTACTGGGGGGTTTGCCAGGAAATACCGATAGTAGTAACTTAGGATCTAACCTTGGGACGGCTGCGACTAGTGCGGATATCGAAATTGGCGAAATTGAGATTAATGCTCCCAATGGACTGGTATTGTTAACCAATCAGTATCAAGCTAACCCATCGTTAGTGAGTGAAACCCTTAAAATTAGTTCACTTCTAACTGGTGACGGCACCATAGCCAACGATAACGGTACTGTAGATAAGACTAACCAGAGGTTTTCAGGAAATGGTGGCGAGGTCTTGATTGATTATCGAGGCGGGATTGACATCAGGGAACGCATTGATGCCTCTTCCGCTTCTGGTAAAGCAGGGGATATTACTGTGCTTACCAATGATCAACTATCCCTTGACGGAAGTTTCATTATTAGCAACACCTTCGGCACAGAAAAAGGTGGGGATATCACTATCGATACTGGCTCACTCTTGGCCACTGACGGTGCTCAGATCGAAACCAGTACCTTTGGTAAAGCAGATGCCGGGAAAATTACCATTGTTGCTGATGACACAGTCACCTTTGAAGGGTTTAAAGGTAAATCTGAAGGCGAAAAGGAGAGAGTAAATAATCGCACTGGCATACTCAACATTATCAGAGAAAGGGCTACCGGTAATAGCGGTGGCATTTCCATTACCACAGGTTCTTTATTTGTTAACGGTGGCGCTCAACTGCAAGCCAGAGTTGGAGACATAGATCTACAGGGGACAGGTAGGTTAAAAAAGTCTAAGGGGGACTCGGGCGATATCAATATTTTTGCGAGGGATACAGTTTCCTTTAGGGGTCGTGGTGCCGTCACTAGTGTCGAGGGACAAGGTACTGGTACTGCTGGTGATATTAATATCCAGGCTAGGTCAGTTTCTGTAACCAATACCTCCCTACAGTCCAACCTAATCGGACGGGGAAGTGGTGGCAGTGTCAACATTCGCGCTAGTGATTCAGTAATCTTGGATGGAGGCCAAAACTCTATCCTGACTCGGGTTAATCGAAGTGGTAAAGCTGATGATGGCAAGAACGGTGGTGGAAATGTCGATATTGAAACTCGGTCACTTTATCTAACTAACGGTGCTCGAATAGTTGCCTCTACATTCGGAAAAGGAAACGCAGGTAACGTAACAATTAAAGTAGCAGAGGACATAGTTTTTGATGGGGTAAATAATAAAGATCAGACGATAGCCAGCGGTGTTTTAAGTGAGGTAAAGCAAGGTGCTATAGGAAATGGCGGTAAAGTTGAGATTGAGGCTAACTCTATTTCCATCACCAATAGGGCAAAATTGGATTCGAGTACTGCTGGGGTAGGTAATGCGGGACCGATAACTATCTCAACAAATCAGCTCACCCTCCGAGACCGGGGTGAGATTTCTGCTGCTACTTCCGGCCCAGGAAATGCTGGAAACATATCTGTGACAGAAGCTGACTCAGTTGTTCTCACCAATGACAGTAATATCTTGAGTAAAGTAGAGCCTACAAGTAGTGGTAATGGTGGCAAGATTGAGATTTGGACTGACTCCCTATCCCTCACCAACGGTAGCACTATTGCAACCCGTACCCAAGGATTTAACCCAGTCAAGGTAGTGGAGCAAGTGTTGCAGGAGCCTAACACAACCTATAACCAAGCAGTGCTGGGTGATAACCCAATCGTCTACTGGAGTCTTGATGAAACTAGTGGCTCAACCGCTTTTAATGCTACTGGCAATGGCTTCAACGGTACCTATGAAGGGGGTGTAACTCAGGGTGTTCCAGGGATATCCGGTACAGCAGGAGAATTTAATGGCAATAATGATACTGCTGTGGATATAGGTACTGTTCAATCAGGTTCAGATTTAGATATCTCGAATCAATCCTTTACTGTAGAAGCTTGGATAAAGCCAAACGAAATTGGAGAAAGGCAAGCCTATTTCGGGATACATAAACGGATAAAGAGTGACAATGACAAAAGTGAAAGTCTATATTTCAGATTGAACGAGAACGCTTCTGTTGCTTTCGGTGATTTTCCCAATGATTTGGAAACACCAGATAACATCATTGAAGTAGATACTTGGTATCATGTTGTAGCTAGTTACGACAAAGATTCAGATACTAACACTATTTTTGTCAATGGCAGAGAAATTAATCGCAATAATCAAGGGTTTTTTAATGGGGAAGACCCCCGTATCTTGATCGGGACTTGGCCAAACATTGGTGACCAATCCTTCAATGGTGTAATTGATGAAGTAGCAGTCTACAACACAGCCCTATCTCCTGAAACTGTTGCCCAGCACTACCTGATCGGTCAGCGTAGCCTCGGCGCACCAATTGACATTGGTGAGAGTGGAGCCAATGCTGGGAAAATTAACATCCATGCTAATTCGATTACTATCTCTGGAGTTAGTCCCACTAATAATAATATTTCCAGTGGTTTACTCTCTGACAGCTCCGGCGAGTTAAGTGGTCAAGCCAGGGATATCACCATCAATACTGATTCCCTGAAAGTTGAAGATGGAGGAATAATAACCGTAACCAGTGACAACGGGATAGCAGGAAATCTGGACATTACGGCTAATTCCCTGCTGCTTAACAACGGAAGACTAGAAGCTAAAACTGCTGGCATTCCCGAGACTGGGGAATCAGGAGCGAATATCACACTAGACGTATCAGACTGGATAGTGATGCTTAACGAAAGCCTAATCTCCGCAGAGGCTTTAGATGAAGCTACAGGTGGCAACATTACTATTGATACCAACCTCTTAATTGCCTTTCCCCCAACTGGTCCTAATGGTAGCGATATCATTGCCAAAGCTGACCAGGGTCAAGGCGGTGAGATCACCATTGATGCGGAAGATGTCCGTCTGATTGAGGAGCGCAGAGCCATCCGAGGCAATGGCACTAATGATATCGATGCTAGTTCTGACTCTGGTCCACAAGGAATAGTGACCATCAATACGGGCAATATTGACCCATCTCGGGGATTAGATCAACTACCAATTAATTTAACTGACCCATCATCACTCATTGTTGCTAGCTGTCCGAGAAGTGGGAAAATCTCAGTCGATGAACTCGGTGAATTTATTGTTACTGGACGCGGTGGCATTCCGGCTAGTCCCCTCGACCCGATTATTGGTCAAACCATCATTGCTGATTGGGTGACTCTAGATGATCAAACTCTCAGTGAAACTGATCACAATCTTGATAACAATCAGACCTTAGCGCCATCGACCGAAAAGAATTCTAAGCCAAAACGAATTGTGGAAGCTCAAGGCTGGATGACAGGTCCCGATGGTACGATCATTCTGACCTCTTTCCCTACCGATACCACTAGCCCACCCAAGCCTTGGTATCACTATTTGTCTTGTCGGGATTTAAATTAAGCTGTTTTTAGGGTAAGGTGATTACAGTGTAGAATCTGATCAGCCTAGTTTTCACACAGATGTGTCACGCAGTCAGCATCCGGCCTCCAATGGCAAATTTAATAATTTGGTCAACTTCAAGATTTTTGATCAATCAATATTAAGGAATAAGCAAGTGCACAAAATTAATTACAGATTAAAAAAAAACCTGACAATGTCAAGGTTACAGAGATTGCGAATAGGTAATTAATTCTGCGATCAGTGCTTAATGGGCTTTTGATTGAAAATATCCAAAAATTTAGTTACACAGAACAGCAAGATGAAAAATAACCGCAAAAATTCAACATCTATAGTTGACAAGGAGCAACAGGATTACGGCGAAAATCCAACTGCTGTTCGACAAACATCTCAATATCAAGCAGAATACATCCAAAGCTTTGTAGAAAAATGGGACGAGTTGATTAGCTGGGAAACCCGTGCCAAAAGTGAAGGTAGTTTTTTCATCGATATATTAAAACAACACGGTGTCAAAAAAGTCCTAGATGTAGCAACAGGAACTGGATTTCACTCCATTCGTCTGTTAAAAGCAGGATTTGAAGTGGTGAGTGCAGATGGGAGTCAGCAAATGCTCGCCAAAGCATTTGAAAATGGCCGTCGTCATGGTTTAATTCTGCGAACAGTGCAAGCGGATTGGCGGTGGTTAAATCGCGATATTCATAGTAAATTTGATGCTGTAATTTGTCTAGTAAATTCCTTTACTCATCTGTTTAGTGAGGGCGATCGCCGTAAAGCTTTGGCAGAATTCTATGCTGCACTTCGCTATGATGGCATTTTAATTCTAGATCAACGGAATTATGACAGCATTTTAGATCATGGCTTTTATTCAAAACATATTTACTACTATTGTGGTGAAGATGTCAAAGCCGAACCTGAATATTTGGATGAAGGTTTAGCTAGATTTAAATATGAATTCCCCGATCAATCGGTTTACCATCTTAATATGTTTCCCCTGCGGAAGGATTACACCATAAATTTAATGCAAGAAGTAGGGTTTCAAGGAATTAAAACTTATGGGTATTTCCAAGAAAGCTATCATAATGATGAACAAGATTTCTTTGTTCATGTTGCCGAAAAAGAATACAAAAAGAAGTTGAAAGGACAAAACCAAGTGAACTATTCCACAACCGTTGATACCGCTCGAACTTATTACAACAGTGATAGTGCTGATCAATTCTATGCCACTGTTTGGGGCGGAGAAGATATTCATGTTGGTATCTATGAACGGGAAGATGAACCTGTTTTTGATGCCAGTCGCCGCACGGTTGAACGGGTCGCCTCATTACTGAACTTGAATGAAAATAGCTCCGTTCTCGATATTGGCTCGGGCTATGGTGGAGCAGCCCGTTATTTGGCTAAAACCTTCGGTTGTCATGTCACTTGTTTGAATGTAAGCAAAGTTCAGAATCAACGGAATTCTCAAATGAACCAAGAACAGGGACTTGGGTCTTTGATTGAAGTAATCGAGGGTAGTTTTGAAGACATTCCCTACGAGGATGAACAGTTTGATGTGGTGTGGTCTCAGGATGCAATTTTGCACAGTGGTAACCGGATTCAGTTGATTAAAGAGGTTCAGCGGGTGATGAAACCGGGAGGTGAATTCATCTTCACTGATCCCATGCAGAGTGATGACTGTCCCGAAGGATTGCTGCAACCGGTTTTAGACCGCATTCACCTCGACTCCCTTGGTTCTATTGAGTTCTATCGCAAGGCTGCTAAGGTTACAGGTTTAGAAGAAATCCAGGTGATTGATCTAACGGCGCAACTGGTGAACCATTATCGGCGAGTCCTCGAAACGGTAGATGCCAATTATCAGCAAGCCGTTGCCGATAGTGGCAAGGATTACATTGACGCCATGAAAGTAGGTCTTAATCATTGGATTGATGCTGGCAAGAACGGTTACCTCAGTTGGGGAATTCTGCATTTTCGCAAAAAGTAACTAACTTTTCAATAATCCCAATTTCTCCTGCAGAGCGTGACGCATAATATCCACTGGTGGAGTTTGTCCTAACCAAATTTTGAAAGCTGCTGCTCCCTGTTGCACCAGCATTTCCAATCCATCAATGGCGATCGCGCCCTGTTCCTGGGCTTGTCGTAAAAACTGAGTGGGATTAGGAGTATATATCAAGTCATAAGTGATCGCATTTTCCGGCAACCTGGCCATAGCTAGCTCATCCACAGGAGACTGCTCGACCTTGGGATACATGCCCACTGGAGTAGCATTAACCAACAAATTGGCTTGGGGCAGGAGTTCCGGTAGTTGTTCCCAAGGATGAGTATGAATAGTAATAGCAAGGTCAGACTTGATCCAGCTTTGCTTAAATTGACCTAACTTGTCCTGATTGCGACCAAGCACATGAATCTCAGTACAACCGAGTTGAGCACAACCCACTACTACAGCTCGTGCGGCACCACCACACCCCAAAATGACTACAGTAGTTTGACTCCAATCCCGGTTATACCGTTTCAACGGGGAGATAAATCCTTCGATATCGGTATTCGTACCAATCCAACCCTGATCGGTGCGATAAACAGTATTCACTGCTCCCACCCCTTGAGCCACTGTTGAAATTTCCGATAACAAGGGGATGATACTCTGTTTGTGAGGAATAGTGATACTGAAGCCCACTAGACCAATCGCCTCAAAACCAGCGATCGCATTTTTCAAATCTGCTGATTTTACCGGTAAAGCTAGGTAGACATAATCCACATCCAAGGATGCGATCGCTCGGTTATGCATCAGTGGTGATAACGAATGTTCCACTGGATCACCAATCACACCCAGTAACTTTGTTGTTCCTGTTATTTGCACCATCACCCTACTTCGAGCACATAAAGCGCTACGCCCATGGCATTGGCAAGAGGCAAGAGGCAAGAGGCAAGAGGAACCCACCCCTAACCCCTCCCAGGAGGGGAAGGCAAGAGGCAAAGGTGCGCTTAACCCATTAAGAATTAAATTCGCCACGGGTCGCACCTAAAAGTTAACTGCGACAGCTTTTGCTGCTTGTATCAATGTCAAACACCTGAATGCGTAGTGCTATAAATTTTAATTTTAAGCCTGAAATAGTTAATAATTGCGACATTAATATTTCTTATTAAATATTTCTGATTATGATTGCTGCCTTCGGTTAACAATTTGTTGACAATTCACCATCAACCGTCCACAATACTTACTCCAAGCCGCGCATTTGAATGAACTATCATTTTTCTCATGGTGGCTAAAATAGATCATATCGAGCCAATTATAGTGCCAAATATAATACCAATTAACTAGGCAGCAACGGCATGAACCCAACTGGTATTCAAAAGAGTGGAGCCATGAATTCAATCACTTGTATGATATGTGAGCAAACCAATCCCAGTCGGGCAAGTTTTTGCTCTCGTTGTGGTGCCTCTCTATCTCCTCCCAGTAGCAGTCCCCTAGAAACTAATCTAAATAATACTAATCTAGACCATACTAATCTGGACAATACTAATCTAGACCATAGATTAGAGACTGGAAGCCGATTACGCGATCGCTACATTATTCAACGTACCTTAGGACAAGGGGGATTTGGCAAAACCTACCTAGCCAAAGACACTGGACGCTTTAATGAACTAGTAACCCTAAAAGAGCTGACTCCAAGAAACCAGGGCACCCATACCCTAGAAAAAGCCGAAGAACTATTTCAACGGGAAGCAACCATGCTGCACAAGCTTTCATCCCCCCAAATTCCGAGATTCTGGGAATTTTTTCGGGATGGCAAACGGTTGTTTCTCGTCCAAGACTACATTGAAGGAAAAACCTATCAAACCTTACTCGAAGAACGAGTAAGCAAAGGGGAACGGTTCAGCGAAACCGAGATTCTCCAACTGTTTCGGCAATTGCTCCCGGTCTTAAGCTACCTACACCAATTAGGCATAATTCACCGGGATATTGCTCCAGACAATATTATCCGTCGGGGTTCCGATGGAGTGCCAGTATTAATTGACTTGGGTGGTGTCAAACAAATTGCTCTAGAAGTCAATACTCCTGTAACCAGTGGGCAAAACTCTGCCATTTACGCTGGTGGGACTTGCCTAGGTAAAGTTGGCTATGCCCCTGATGAACAGCTACGCTTAGGGATTGCTGCTCCCCATAGTGACCTGTATGCTTTGGGAGTAACAGCGCTAGTACTGATGACTGGTAAACAGCCCCAGGAACTGGTTGACCCTTATACCCTCAACTGGCGAACTGAAGAAGAACTAACCCTCTCTCCAGAGTTTAATCCTATCCTCTCTCGTTTGCTAGCATCCCAACCCTCTGAGCGATTCCAATCTGCTCAAGAGGTTCTAGAGCTGATTCAAACTGATGAGTCTGATGATTCTAAGGTTAGAGAAACAGAAATCAAGGGTACTGTAGCTGTAACTCCCCAGTCTAAATCCTACCCGCCACCAACTCCCATTAATAATTCCGGTTGCAAGCAAGTGTTTGACGAATCTGTTCCAGTGCCAGCAGAGATTCAAGGCTGGAACTGGGGTGCCTTTTGTTTACCAGGTTTGTGGTGTGTCACCAATCAAGTATGGATTGGACTGATTGCCTGGAGTGATCTATCGTTAGTGACTGGATTTCTGGCTTGGCCAGTGATGGGGATTATTCTGGGCATTAAAGGCAATGAGTGGGCATGGAAAAGTCGCCGTTGGAAGAGTATCAAAGCCTTTAAGCGCCATCAACGGGGTTGGGCAATCACATCCTTCGTCATTACTGGTATCATGGTTACCCTACTATTTTTATTTTTAGAGCTGATTCGTCAACTCGTACTAAACCTTGTAGGATAAGGCTTGCGTCAACATAGAACAATTGAACTATTTAATAGCTAAAAGACAATCATAGCAAGGCTTTCATACTTCTTAAGATTTACTTTACGAATTAGCTCTTAGTATTGTTTATTGGGATAGCCTCCCTAGTGCCGTGGTGAATCACCTATTGCTCAACTGTAGCATTCGTGTGTTCAGTGCATCCGTGTGTTCAGTCGGTTCGATACTAGTTCCAGGTTAAGCCCAAGGGCATTGCTATTACTACCTACCATCACTATCTAAAGGAGAAGAAACATGACTAGCTTTCCTGCCTGGACTCAAATCATTGTCACCATGTCCGAATCCCAAGTTTTTTACACAGAAGAAGTAACAGGCTATGACAGCATAAGCTTGGTTTTACCTGGGAAGCCCTTCGATCTCAGTCTTTCCTTAGACACCTATGAAGACGCGATCGAGATAATTTTTGAAATTTATCCAGACCAAAATGCTTATCGATTAAATATGCGGAACAAACAGGAAGGAGTAGACCTCCAACAGAAAAGTACTGAAGAAAATTTAGATTTAACTGGATTAGACGCACGGCAACTTGGAACCTACAGTGAATTTTGCCGACATTTAGAAGAATTGTATGGAGTAGCTCAAGAAGTGGGTTGGTAATGGTAAGCTAATAGCGATCAGCGATCAGCGATCAGCTATTAGCGCTGTTGCCCTAGCGTGGCCATAGGCCAAGAACTTTTATCCATACTTTCACTTCTAATTAATCTATCAATATTAAATTCTCCGGAAAGAGGTTTATTTTAAGCTGACTGCTCACCGCTAACCGCTGAACGCTATTAGCTTACCTAACTAATTACTAGGTTTGACAGCTTGTCTTTTGACAATTTACCTGACCTGATTTAGGATACCATGGGCAATTTCTAAAAGTCCATGGTAGAAACAACAATTGTCGATCGGATGAGCAAGATATTATTAAGTTACCGACCCAAAGAAATCCTACTTACCCGTCAGCACTTAGCACTATTGTCAGCACTTAGAACTATTTTTAGATTAGCATCAGCCAGTTTACTAACTATTAGCTTACTAGGTAGTGGTTGTGGAATGGCTAGCCATGAAGATCATGATTCTGAAAAGACCCATGCTCAGCTCCATAGTCATAAAACCGAAACCGGTAATCACCATAGTAAAGAGATGGAGCATAATCACCATAATCACAAGGTCGGCAGCAGTAGTGACCATGGTGAAGGAATGGGTCATCATCATGGCACAATGGAAATCCCTTCTGGTCAACCTGTTCCAGATGTTGACATAGTGGTGTCTCCAGATCCGATGACAGGATGGAATTTAGAAATAAAGGTTTCTAACTTCCAATTTTCTCCCAAGAATGCTAGCAAAGCCCATCAACCAGGAGAAGGACATGGCCATCTATACATCAATGGCAAAAAAATTACCAGGATTTATAGCAATTGGTATTATATTGGCAAGCTTGAACCTGGTATAAATGAAATCACGGTTAGCTTAAATTCCAACAACCATCAGGATTTAGTTCATAATGGGGAAATGATTTCAGATACTGAAATTATCGAGGTGATCTCGAATAATTAGAGGATATTCCGTACTGGTTATGCTAGATCAAAAGTTTGGCACAGGGAGCAGGGACTTCGGAGCAGGGAGCAGAGAACAGGGAAGGGGTAACACAAGATAAAAGAGGGATGCATCGCTTTCGAGTAGTGTTTTCTCCCACTACTTCTCTCAATTCTTGTGATACCAGAAGCTAAAAAACCTGAATTTACCGACAACTGGAGCGAAGTGTATGGTTTTGTGGCTATGTGTTGTCGATATTTGTGGTGGCTACGAGAATGGCTCGGAGTCCACGCCTATCGTAAGCATCCCTTATTGCTGCTACCTTCCGGTCCTGACAAGGTTTGGGCGTTGCGATCGCGTCGATCCGAACCACATATTATAATAGCATGAATTTTTCAAAATGGGAAAGAAGATCAATCGTCTTGATCTATTTCGCGAATATCCCCACCCCGTAATAGCATGAAGAGCTTATACAGTGGGGCATACCCACTTTAACCATAAATTTCCCACTGCCGCGAGGAGTAACTTGAACAATCGGATATTGACCATAGTCAGTATCATAGTCAACGGTTTGGCCATTGTTATCATACAGACCTAGGTCAATATCGAGACAAGCATCATCACAAAAACTTACTAAGGTATAAGATTTACCAGCTTCTAGCTCCAGGGTAAATGCATCGACTTGGTTCCGGGAAAGTCTATTTACTACTGGTCGATGAGTTGGCATATACTCGCTGTTTCTTAAATACTGTGCTGCTGCGATTAATTTATTTTCAACTTGCCCCTGACGAGGAGAGCTAGCCAAACCAGCAGTGGGGGTGAATAGTAAGCTACTAGCTAGGAGAGCTAGGCCATTCCGAACTATCTTAGTATTAATCATATACAATAGCAATAAGCGCTTGAATTAATTAATGTTGACTTAAGAGTAATTTTTAGTTAGATCACTTCTTAGCAATGGCAATGCCTGAAAGCAATAAATCTTACCGTTTGGTAATTGATAATAGGTTGCTTATGTTCTGATTATCGGAGACTAATGTATGGGATAAGGTATACGAATGTATAACTTATGTATGATTACTCCTCAAGTATTACCAATCTGGCAAGTAATTTAGGATTAGCTATCAGCTTATGTGCTACGCGCACGCTAAGCGAACAGCTATCACCTATAGCTTTTGTATTTGAGATGTAAACCTGTATGGTCTTTTTTTATTGGACAATAAAACTCCGGATATCTTACAGCTCTGGTATGTATGCCTCTTGTATGCAAGCCTTTTCCTGCAATAGGTGTGTTCACAACCCAGAACCAAACGGTATATAAGTGATAAAACTAACTAAGAATAATTACTATTTAACTTACGATACTTCCAAAAAAAAATACTCCGCTGGTGAGCGAAGTAAGTAAGGTTAAATGAGAAATTATCAGCTTTGCTGAACTAAAAAATGATAGAAATTAGACATGGATAGTAAATTACAAATTATCCATTATCGATTACCGATTTACCGAAATCATGCCATTAATCAGCAAGGCCAACTATTAAAGCTTGGTGCCGCACTCAGGACAAAAATTGTTACTTGCTACATTCTTGGCACCACAGTTACTGCAATAGATTAGCTCTGTAGCTTTCTTGAGTAATGGTTTTTCTGGTAAACCGATCATTTGGGCATTACTCTTACCAGGAGCTACCATTGGGTAACAATTCTCGTCTTTGGTTACATGAACATCTAACAAGACAGGACCATCGTAGGCTAGCATTTGTGCGATCGCATCCTGTAGTTCATCCCGACTAGTAACTATCATGCCCTTAACCCCGTAGGCCTGAGCCAGTTGCACAAAATCCGGCATCCCAACTTCCATATTTGAAGAGGAATAACGCTTCCCATAGAAAGCTTGTTGCCACTGACGTACCATTCCCTGCCAACCGTTGTTAATAATCACGGTCTTAACATTGATGCCATATTGGGCGAGGGTACCCAGTTCCTGGATATTCATCTGAATACTGGCATCACCGGCAATACAAATCACTTGCTGATCCCGGAATGCTACCTGGACTCCCATGGCTGCTGGCATGCCATAGCCCATGGTTCCCAATCCCCCACTAGAAATCCACTGGCGCGGTCCATTATTAAGAAATTGAGCTGCCCACATCTGATGTTGACCGACATCCGTGGTGTAGTAAGCTTTAGGTGCTTGACGTCCTACCTCTACAATCACTTCTTGGGGAGATAGACTATCGGGATATTGAGGCACCTGCAAGGGATAGTCCTGACGCCAACGGTTAATCCGTGCTAGCCACTCCTGGGTTTGATTAGGTTCTGCTGAGATATTCATTTCCTGGTAACGGCGCAACATATCTTGCAAAACCCGGCGCACATCCCCTACAATCGGTACTTGGGGAGAGCGGTTTTTCCCAACCTCAGCGGGATCAATGTCGATGTGAATCACTTGAGCGTGACAGGCAAACTGATCTAGTTTCCCGGTCACCCGGTCATCAAACCGTGTCCCTACAGCAATCAGTAAGTCACACTCACTAACCGCAAAGTTAGCATAGGCGGTACCATGCATCCCCAGCATTTTTACCGATAGGGGATGGGATTCATCAAATGCTCCCTTACCCATCAACGTCGTAGTTACCGGAATTTGGAAGATTTCTGCTAGTTGGCGCAGTTCATCATGGGCACCAGCAGCAATGGTTCCGCCACCAACGTAAAGCAGGGGTCGTCGTGCTTGCCGAATTAAATTTAGGGCTTGGTTAATTTGGCGGGGATTGCCCTTTAGTGTTGGACGATAGCCCACCAACTTGAGTTGATTAGCTTCCACCGGTACATAGTCACATTCCTCTAAACCCACGTCTTTGGGTACGTCAATCAGGACTGGCCCAGGACGTCCGGTGCTAGCGATATGGAAGGCTTCGGCAACAATCTGCGCCATATCAGCAGGGTTACGCACCACATAAGAGTGTTTGACAACCGGCAAGGTAATCCCAAAGATGTCGGTTTCCTGGAACGCATCAGAACCAATAGCAGGACGAGCGACTTGACCGGTTACACAGATTAGGGGAATTGAGTCCATGTGAGCGGTAGCTATACCGGTAACTAGGTTAGTGGCTCCCGGACCAGATGTGGCAAAACACACACCTACTTTGCCAGTAGCACGGGCATAACCATCAGCAGCGTGGGATGCTCCTTGCTCGTGTCGGACTAGGATGTGCTGTATTTTACCAGCATCTTCCCAGTGGTATAGTTCGTCATAGATAGGTAGAATTGCTCCACCGGGATAGCCGAAGATATGGGTCACACCGTGACGGTGGAGACTATCCATTAGAGCAAATGCTCCTGTGCGGCGAGTGGGGGTAGTTGATGAGGCTGGGGTTGTTGAGATTACTTGGGATTGCACGCTTATCACCTCTAGTGGTAGATCAGGTCCTTTGGTGCGACCTGTGGCCAATTAAATTCGCCAAGGTCAAGAACACCTATGCTGTTAATGGTGTTAGATTGCTGATAATAGCTGAGCAGAATTTTAGAATAACTGTTAATTGTACTACACTATGGGTTTTGTGTTTCAGTTTACTCTTAATATATGGAAGTGTCCAGACAACTTGGCAGGATTTTCCCTTTGAGCACTCTGGGTCTATTTATCAGCTAGAAGAATAAAATAGATAAATCAGTCTACGATTGTAGGCCAGTGGTAACTCTAACTAGTTATGCTTTAGGAAAAATTTATAATTTATCGTATTATTTTTTTTTAGTGCTAAATAATTCCAACTGGCATCAAGTTTCAAATTTATATTTGAGGGAATCGGGAATCGGGAATCGGGAATCGGGAATCGGGAATCGGGAATCGGGAATCGGGAATAGTAATACTATTTGATTATTTGAATACACTTAAAATTAATTTATATAAATTACGATATTTTTTTTAATGTTAATATGTTTCAGGTAAACCTCGTTGAAAAATGACATATTAAAAACAAAAAAACCTAAAAAAAATCAAAATTGTTTGTCTTTACTATTGCCTCTTGTTTATTGCATTAGTTAATTTTTTTTATAGTAAAAAAAATAGAATATACTTTACCACTCCTAAATAAATTGTGATAAGAATTGTTCCCTGTTCCCTGTTCCCTGTTCCCTGTTCCCTTTGATATTGATTTATCAGACATTGCCAGGGAGATGAATATCCAAATCTGTCATCAAGGTGCTTAAGGATATTTGGCGCAAACGAGCTAATTCTGCCATGGCTTCGACACGTTTAGCTTCGATGGTTTCCACTTGATCACTTAAAGCCAAAAGTTCGCTATACTGATCAGGTGTCAGCATCTCCATTCTTCGTTTTTGAATCAGTTCATCGTAGCGGTTTTGAATGTTTGCTGGTATACCTTGATTAATAGTAATTAGCAACCTAGCCTGATCTGAAGAAAGACTGGGGGCTTTGCGTTGTGCCTGGAGAGATATGATGTATGCTCCAACGTTCTCGAGTTCAGATAAACTGAGTTGTTCAACAGCTCTAAGTAACTGCTCTTGACATCTCCCCCGGCTGAAGCACGGGGGATTCTACAATGTTGCTACGTGGCAGCGGTTTTCCCGTGCCACTATCGGCTTTCGCCGACGCTACGCGAACGCTTCTTGTTCGATATGATTTTTTAAGAGAATTAAAAATATCATATCGATGTGGAAGTGTCAAAGCTCCCCTACCTGCCTTGGTTAGATCAAGACCTAACTGTACAGCTACTTTCCTGGCAATGTTTCCAGCACCATTACAATCAGCATTCACCAGGTATCCTTTAGAAGACTTGTACAAACCACGCCTTACTCTTTTGCCGGAAGGTTTCCATCCACTGGGTTTTTCACCGTGTTTAGGTAATGAATCCTCATCCAAGAAAGACGCTTTGCTAGTATAAGATTCCTCTGTTACCGTTAATTTTATGCCGTACTCAGGGCATAGTTGTTCGAGTCTGTTGATTAATCTTTTTGTGGGTATAACCACAAAGTTTTGGTTACCCCGTTTCCCCATTATTGAGCCATTTTTCTGTCTTTCATTCCAACCAATTACTATATTGCCGATTCCATCAGTAAGACAGCGATTAATAATAAATCTAGCTGCTTTATTGATGCTATCCCGCATTTGATTATTACGCTTCCGTTGAACTCTATCAAGGTTTGTATCCCAGTAAAAATCAGGCTTTCCTGTTTTGTGCTTTGATACTAACCTGGCGTATCCCTGGTTCATGGACTTGAGCTTGCGACCATCAATTATCAGGCTTTTACCTTTAGTTGAAACTCCGGTCAACCAATT
Organism: Moorena sp. SIO3E8; assembly: GCF_010692445.1. Classification (NCBI taxonomy): domain Bacteria; kingdom Bacillati; phylum Cyanobacteriota; class Cyanophyceae; order Coleofasciculales; family Coleofasciculaceae; genus Moorena; species Moorena sp. SIO3E8. Next base: position 95,764 of record NZ_JAAHHM010000023.1, read on the forward strand.
AGTTCCACCATGATCGAAACTCCAAGCCTGAGAGTAATCTAGGTTGGGATTGTTTTTGACTGGCTGCTTACCATCCTCAATAACCCAGTCAATCCATAGCTGTCCATAACATGGCCGAATTGTTACTTCTTTTACCCAGTCTGGATCTATAAACTCGGGAGCCTCCAAAGTGATTTCAGTGAGCAACTCAGGTTTACTCTCTTTACTTATTGACGGATAAAATAATCCATTCTTGTAATTAAGAGCTTGTCTTGGAAAAGTAACAGCGGCTAGACCACCTTTCTTTCTGTACCTAAGAAGTCTTGGTTTATCAACTTGACCCTTGTAGTACAAACCCACCAATTGGTTATAGCTTGTGATTGACTCAGCCACTGTCTTGAGAGTCTGTTGTGCTGACTGAGCGGCCATTGCCTTATAGTTAGGACTTTCCTTTAACTCCCTGCAAAGTTCAGCATACTTGATACTGCATTTATAAGTTTTCCAGCCTTGTCGCAGTAAATCATCTCTCCAATATGTTGTATAAGCTTCTGGTTGCTGTCTTAACCAGTCATAATGCTTTTGTCTTGAGTAGTAAACAGCAGAATTAAACAGATTATTTGCTTGTTGACACTGAAATTCCCAGAATACTTCCTCTTCATCTGAAAAGTTAGCTTTAACTGGGACAGTCTTGTACACTTGTTGCCTACTCAATCTTTTTTTAGAATATATCTAGTATAGACGCCGATTATAGATATGTCAACAAAAAATAAACGAAAAACTAAGAAAAGAATGCGGGGGTTTCCCGTACATCATAATGAACTTAAAAAAAACCTACATTTTGGCTGACCGGGGCTGCGTGGAAGTGGCTTCAATTATCAGCTAAGGATCCAGATACCAGCGTTGGGGAGTTCGTATAAAATATGATTATATCTGAAATGAATAAAGACTAAAGGAACACTTTAAGGGGGTAAACCCCGTCTCTCCGTTTCACCCCCGGTCATTAGACACAGGGCTCTCACGTTTCAGGATGTTTTGGTAGGATAGATGAGATTCGACTTTAATATTTACCATTGGTTGTTGTCGATTTTAGCGCTAATTAAATTATAAAAAATTAAATTATAAAAAAATAGGAGCGAAGCATTGGGATAATGCTAAACACTCCAAGCTAGATTTTTTGTTTAAATGTTTCGCGATAATTAGAATAAAAAACCCCTAGGTGCGCTTTCCGTTGGCGAATTAAATTCGCCACGGGTCGCACCTTTTGATAATCCAGTCATTGGTTAGGGTAGGAAAGTTTATCGACGCGCGACCTAAGGGTCGAAACAACCCTTAGGTACACTAAAAAACTTAATCAGCAGTGACTGGTAATTGGGTTTTTCCAGAAAGCAAGGCTTTGGTGGTTGATTCTCCTGCTTGTCGCAATTGTCTTCCTAGCTGTACGTTCAATAACGTTAGGGCTAGGGACTGACCAATGATGGCCAAGAAAACACTACTTGCAGTAGCATGCTGCAAACTAGTCCAATGGAATGCGGAAAATAGCCATAAAGCAGGAGTCTCATAGGGATCCATCGACCCAATCGAGAAAAGGATGGGGGGTAAGAGAATCAATCCTCCTACTGTGATCACTGCACCAGCGGCTCGCTTCTTTGCTTTCATCAACAGCATCAACTGAGCAACTGTGGCGTAAATCATGATAATACTGCTATTGAGCAACAGTGCGAACAGGGCAGGTATCTTGTACTCATTGGCAGGCCAAAGTAGGATCCATGGCAGCAACATGGCAGATGCGATCGCACAATTTATTGCCACTGCCACCACAGCTGGACTTTTGTCACCCCAGATTAAGTCAGCTATCACCCCTCCTTTTTTGCGGAAAGTCCGATCCTGATGTCGGTAACGAGCCCAATCTTGTAAGCTTTGTCGATGGGGACTCAAAGCAGCAATCAGAGCTAAAAACAGCACCAGGTTGAACACCAGCAGCATCTGTGAATTCTCCTCCAAGCCATGGGTATAACCACGCCAGTTTTTGACTTGAGGGTTGAGGGCAAATCCTAAAATCACTGCTTGCAAGCTAGCGGTCAGCCAGTAACTCTGTTGCTTGTTAATCAGGGTAGCTTTAGGGTTATGGAAGCAACGATTTAGCCCTTGCCCAAGCCAGTAGCTGCCAACACCGTAGTTGAGGATAATAAAACCAGCCATAGTCCAGAAACTAGCACCGATATGGATACCAAACCAGCGCAAATCTTGGAAACTACGGTGATAAGTAGAAATCCTACTCCCATCAAAGGAATTAGAATCAATCAGGTACGGTAAGACAATGGTGGGATTAAACAACGTTAGCCAGTCGGCTGGGTAATGGCTGACACCACTGTCATGAATCACCATGGTCGTGATCCACAAAAAGATGAGTACAGCACCAGAACCTAACCAAGCTTGGAAACCTCCTAGAGATCTGCTAACTAAGCCAAATAGTAGCGCCATACTATAGCAAAATAGGCAACTGGTACCGAGAACGGTGTAAAATCCTAAAAGCTCAAGCAAATGGATTTGACCAGCAACAGCTGCCCAAAAATGCAATGGTAGGGCAAAAGCAACTGCTAGATAAAGCAATGCTGGTACCCCCAGTAGTTTGCCACCTAGGATGCTCCGGCTTGACTGAGGTGTAAGCCGCAGAAAGTTCAAGGTGCCACGACTTTCTTCTTTAGAGAGGTCACTGATTAGCATATAGGTGCCAACCACCAACAAGCTGAAGATACCGATAATACTCAGCCAGACAAATACATCTTGCCACCACAGAGACCAGTTAATCTCAAAACCTCCGAAGCCATCTGGTAGGCAAGTAAGGTTGGAATAGTCTTTGACACCAGTGCAATATCGGTTATAAATGGTACGATCACCATCAGCCACTGGTAGCTGACTTCCAAAACCGATCAGCATCACCAACTGACCAACCAAGGATATTGCCACTGTAATCAGGACATTCCGCTGTTTGAAACTCCCTTTGAGTTCTCGAAACACCTGGGGATTCAATTCCCCAAGTTGGTTAACTAAATTATTAAGTGCCATATCGCTATTAGTCTCCTTTTACTCGCCATGTGATGAGGCAGCTATGATCGAGCTATGATGCTTGCTGATGACCTAATTTAAGGAAAATTGTTTCTAAGTCTTCTTGAGAGCACTGGAATTCTGTCAAGGGAATCCCAGCATTAACCAGCGATCGCAATAGCTGTGCACAATCCTCTTGACCTCCTGAAAAATGAATCCGCATCCGACCTGGTTCTGGTAATATCTCCCAGTCTTCTACAAGGGGATTATTTTTCAATTCCCCTTTAACTACATCCAGCTGACCTAGGCTTGACAACAAAATTTGCTGGCGACCAAGACGCTGGTAAAACTCATCTAGGGGTGCGCTTTCTACCAGATACCCTAATTCCATGATGCCTACTGAGCTACACAGTTGGGCTAAATCACTCAAGACATGGGAGGAAATTAGAATGGTCATCCCCGCTTCTTGGAGAACCTTAATAATTTCCCGAAACTTCATTCTAGCAATGGGGTCAAGACCAGAGACTGGCTCATCCAGCAGCAGTAAAATCGGTTCATGAATGATAGTGCGAGCCAGGCTAAGGCGCTGTTTCATCCCCCGGGAGAGGGTAGAAATCAAACTATTACGCTTGTTGGTTAATTCAATCAGTTCCAGAACATCGTATAAGCGTTGTCGGCGTTTTGAGCCTCGTAATTTATATAGACGTGCGAAGTAGTCTAGGTAGTCCCAAACCGTCAAATCTTCATAGAGGGGAAAATCATCAGGTAGATAACCTAAACGCTGTTTTAGCCTAGGATTGCTTTGATCTCTTAGCAAACGCTGACCATTGATGTAAATCTCACCAGTAGTCGGTTCTTCCGCTGCAGCTAACATCCGGATCAGGGTGGTTTTCCCAGCACCATTCGGTCCAATTAAGCCGTAAACTTCACCGCTTTCCACTTGCAAATCTACCTCATGTACAGCCACATGGCGGTCGAATTGCTTCGTGAGTCCACGGATATCAATAGCCAGTTCTTTTACCATCAGAGTCTGGTTTTAGCTGTTTAATTTGCCTAAGACTAAGGTCTTTCTAAGCCAATAAAGGACAAGACCAAAGCCTCCTCTTGGTGGGCGTTACCTAGCGCTTTCAAAAAGGGCGGGGTCGCACCACAAAGGGAAATTCATAGTTTCGCTTAACCCATTAAGAATTAAATTCGCTACGGGTCGCACCTGATGTTGGTTTTTTCTCCAGCCTAGCGCTTTCTTGTTGATCTATGGGTTGACCTAGGGCGGTTGAGCTTGGGTAGAATTATTTTAATTATTGATTTTTATCAGTTATCGCTAGCTTAGGGATTCGTTCCGGACTGTTACCTTGTTGCGAGGTCTGAGTCTATCAGTTACATCGGTGACATCCCTTAACCTATCCCTTGCCAGCTCTGCTGAACAAAAAATTACCCTGAGATACCGGCCAGATGCTATAGTATCGAACGCTATAACTTATACCCACGACACCTCATACTTGAGCATCGACCAAACTAACTATGACTTATTCCTACCGCATTACCCTGCTACCTGGTGACGGGATTGGCCCAGAAATCATGGCAGTAGCTGTAGATGTGTTGAACTTTGTTGGCAAGCGATTCGATATTAATTTTAAATTTACTGAAGCCCTAATCGGTGGCGTAGCTATTGATGCTACTAATGAACCCCTACCTACTGATACGCTAGAACTATGTCGCAATAGTGATGCCGTTTTACTCGCTGCCATTGGGGGTTACAAGTGGGATAATCTGCCGCGCCACCAACGACCAGAAACGGGATTGTTGGGATTAAGAGCAGGGTTAGGGTTGTTTGCTAATCTACGACCAGCGACAATATTCCCCCAACTGATTGATGCCTCGACCTTGAAACGAAACGTGGTTGAAGGGGTGGATATTATGGTGGTTAGAGAACTCACTGGTGGCATCTACTTTGGACAACCTAAAGGGATTTTTTCTCAGGAAACTGGCGAGAAACGGGGAGTCAATACTATGGCTTACACCGAAGCCGAAATTGACCGCATTGCTAGAGTAGGGTTTGAAACGGCTAAAAAACGCGGTGGTAAACTTTGTTCAGTGGATAAAGCTAATGTGTTGGATGTCTCCCAGTTGTGGCGCGATCGCATTACAACCCTAGCAGCGGAATATCCTGATGTGGAACTGTCTCACCTATATGTGGATAATGCTGCTATGCAATTGGTCAGAGCTCCGAAACAATTTGATACCATCGTTACTGGTAATATGTTCGGGGATATTTTATCCGATGCTGCTGCTATGCTTACCGGTAGTATTGGCATGTTACCCTCTGCTAGTTTAAGCGAATCTAACCCTGGAGTCTTTGAACCCGTTCATGGCTCAGCTCCAGATATTGCTGGTCAAGATAAAGCCAATCCCCTAGCGATGGTACTCAGTGCTGCGATGATGTTACGTTATGGCTTAGACCAGCCTGAAGCAGCAGATTGCATTGAACAAGCAGTTGTCAAGGTTTTAGATAAAGGCGATCGCACAGGAGATATCATCTCAGAAGGCATGAATCTCTTAGGTTGTCGGGCTATGGGAGATTCCCTAATTGAGTGCTTAGAGCAATCTTGATTGTAAGCCTATGCGCTACTTGAGGTGCTGCTTGAGGTGCCGTGAGCCTTTGGCTCACGCTTGGCCTTTGGCTTCGACCCTGGGAGGTAGCCCATAGGCTGATTACTAACCGCTGATTACTAACCGCTGATTACTGACCGCTGATTACTGACCGCTGATAGCTTACTCTTGATTTTATCGGGTAAACCTGCTGAAGCGTGAGAATAACTCAGGAAAATCCGTTGGTTTCCTCTGGTTAATCAGTGCCCTTTTGCCGAAATACTCCCTTGCCGTAAGGGCGTGATTGCATTAAAGTCAAACTGAAATAATAGGGTAAAAAGTGTGGTGTATACATCACAGCAAAGACAAGAAAACTACCAAACTCGGATTGAGCTACCGAAGCTGATAGACCCTACGGTTTTGAGAGCAGCTAAGCATATATACCAGGTTTACTACGAAGTTCATCCATACCAAGATGAACAGCCATCTGGTGTAGCCATTGACAAATATACCCTCAGAGGAAAGTTAATCTTTAGTGATAAACCTATCCTTCTACCAACTGAATGCTTTGTGCCTTTGAGTCAACTAGAAGGAGACTTTTATTAATAAATATTAAGAAAATCGGTCATTGGTCTTAGTTCTATGGTAGGAACCAATAGCAATTAGGAAGTGACACAGGATATGGTGGGATTATCCACTGCCTTGACAAGGTCGATAGTTTTCGCAATAGTTTTCGCTAGTGGTGCATCTATTGGCAGTTTTCTCAATGTAGTCGTTTACCGACTACCTGCTGGTTTATCCATCCTTTGGCCCCCCTCCCGCTGTCCCCATTGTCTGCATAAGCTGGGCAAGGGAGAGAATGTGCCGGTAATGGGCTGGCTGTGCTTAAAAGGACGTTGCCGTCACTGTAATACCAAGATTTCCAGCCGCTATCCCCTAGTAGAGGCCATAACCGGTGTACTGTTTTTACTCGTTTTCTGGATGTATGGTTGGGGTTGGCAAACCGTAGGGTATTGGGCGTTTTTGAGCTGGCTGTTGACTCTAGCTCTGATTGATATCGATACTATGACCCTACCGAATTCCCTAACTCAGTCTGGATTAGTGGCTGGTTTAGTATTTCAAGGAACTACTGGTTTTTTGCAGGGGTCTCAACCCATAGCAATAATTCCTCAATTAATGACTGGGGTGGTAGGTGCAGTGCTAGGGATTTGGTTGTTTGACCTGATTGCTTTTGGGGGTTCGATTGCCTTTGGTCAATCCGCTATGGGGGGAGGAGATGCTAAACTAGCGGCGATGATGGGAGCTTGGTTAGGTTGGAAGTATTTGCTCTTGGCTAGTTTCATCGCTTGTGGTGTAGGGGCTTTTGCTGGTGGCGCAGCCATTGCCCTGGGTTGGATGAATCGCAAACAGCCAATGCCATTTGGTCCTTTTCTAGCCTTGGGAGCAGGATTGACTCTACTGTGGGGTAAATTAATAGTGTCCACTTACCTAGAACTATTTTTTCCATTGAGTTAAACATTATCGGTTGAAGAATGCTCCATCTAGGTTTTAGGGAGTAGGGAGTAGGGAGTAGGGAGTAGGGAAGTCAGAAAAGGGATCCCCCCTAACCCCCCTTAATAAGGGGGGAACGGAAGTGGGAAAAAATCCTTTGTACCTCATTGCTATGAGAAACACTATATAACAGTAAACCTATAACAGTAAACCTATAACAGTAAACCTATAACAGTAAACCTATAACAGTTAATTTACTATCTTAATCTTAACTATAACTAACTATCAATTATAAAGCATAACCTACAAATATAAATAGAACTATATAGCGTTACTTATAATTATTATGAGGTAAATTATATGAGGTAAATTAAATTTTAATCAACGCCACTCCCGACTCCTGACTCCCTAAAACCTAAGACGAAAGTCCCTCACCCACTTGATAAATGCTATATAGATAGATGAAATTGAACGGCTCTGAAAAATCTTTGGAATCCTATTGGTATAGCAATCCGTGTAGGAATTCTGATAATTATTGATCCGAAGTTCCCAGATCCGCTGTTCCCTGTTCCCTTTGCTATATTAGCCTGTGTCTTGGATAACAATCAGAACTACCAATCTTCGCTGGGAAGCCGAGCTGATGCAGCAGGTGCTAGCCGCTCATGATATTCCAAGTCGCATTCTTGATATTGGGATCATGTCTTATTTAGGTGCAGGTAGCCCTGCGGCTTTACAAGTTCGCTCACCAGATCAATGGACAGCCTTACTGTTGTTGAGTTCCCCAGAAGAAGAGCAGGCAGGACAATCATAAAAATCAGACTATAGCTAAAAAAATTTAGATAGTACGTTAACTTAATAATTTTTATGTCTCTATTCGATTGGTTTGCAAATAGACGAAAAATTGAACCAAGCCCTAAACAACCCCAAGAACGGGAGATTGCTGATGGGCTATGGAAAAAGTGTGAAGCTTGCGGAGTGCTCTCCTACGCCAGAGACCTGCAAGCTAATCAAATGGTTTGCACTGAATGTGAGCATCATATGCGAGTCCCTAGTGATGAGCGGATCCGCCAGCTGATTGACCCCCAAACCTGGATCTCACTGGATGAACACCTACATCCGACGGATCCCCTGAAGTTTTGCGATCGCAAATCCTATAGTGATCGTTTGCGAGACAGCCAAGAAAAAACTAAGCTCACAGATGCCGTACAAACCGGCACCGGTAAGCTAGAGAATTTGCCGATTGCTTTGGGAGTGATGGACTTCCGGTTCATGGGCGGTAGTATGGGTTCGGTAGTTGGGGAAAAACTGACTCGTTTGATAGAACAAGGAACTAAGCAACAGGTACCCGTTATAATCGTTTGTGCATCTGGTGGAGCCAGAATGCAGGAGGGGATGTTAAGCCTGATGCAAATGGCCAAAATCTCTGGTGCCTTGGAACGCCATCGTCAAGCCAGACTACTCTACATTCCAGTGCTTACTCATCCTACCACTGGTGGGGTGACCGCCAGTTTTGCCATGTTAGGGGATATTATTATAGCGGAACCGAAGGCATTAATTGGATTTGCTGGACGACGAGTGATTGAGCAGACCCTAAGAGAAAAGCTACCCGATAATTTCCAGACCTCTGAATATTTGCTAGAGCATGGCTTTGTTGATGCCATTGTATCTCGCACCCAGTTGAAAAAAACCCTAGCCCAGCTGATTCGCCTCCATCAACCCCAGGCTACTATACCGGTAGCGGTTTCCCTGCCAGAAGCAGTAGTGACTTCGGAGCTGGGAGTAGGGAGTAGGGAGTAGGGAGTGTGGGAAGTGTGGGGAGATGGGGAGATGGGGAGATGGGGAGATGGGGAGTCAGATGGTTTGATAATATTCCGTCTTGCCTCTTGCTAGCATGCCTATTGCCTCTTGCCTCTTGCCCCCACAACTCCCACACTCCCCCTGTTCCTTAGTTATGATCGCGTTTAATTATCATGGGCTTTGCAGACCTGTCAATTGTGGAAATTGCTGCCGAGTATGACCTTCGAGTAGAAGAGGTATTCGATCTATGCCAGCAGTTGGGCATTGCTTACAAAAATCAAGACACCCATCTGCCTCTAGAAGATGCGAAGGCTATTATATTAAAGATTTTGTCTCAAACAAAGGGCAATGGCTAATTGGTAATCGGTAATACCTGAGTTCGATAGTCGTGATTGGTTGACTCGGATCCCCCTCAGCGAGAGAATGTGCAGGGAATCAGTTAATGCTGTGCATGAAAAAATCCCATATGAGCCACATTTTTATTAGAGGAGAATCAAAAATGAAGCGATTTATATTGCTGATCACGGCAACCCTATTCTTTGCCTTTCAAATTGCAGTGGGCAGTTCAGCAGCCCTTGACCTGTCTAAAGAGCTCCGCACCGTACCTTCCAATGAAGCAGGTAAGATGGTGGAGATGAGTAACGAAGAAATCGTTAAAGGCTTACGCCTGTTTAACGCTAAATGTTCTCAATGTCACAAGGGGGGTTACACTAAAACTGACCCTAACGTTAGTCTTGGTGCTGAGGACTTAGAATTGGCAACACCACCCCGTGATAACCTGGATGGTATCATAGACTATCTGAACAATCCTACTACCTACGACGGGGAAATAGAGATCGCTGAATTTCATCCAAGCACTAAGAGTGCTGATGTTTTTCCGTATATGAGGAATGTCTCCCAAGATGACCTCCGTAATATGGCTGGTTATATTCTCTATGAGATCAACCAGAGACCCGACACCTGGGGTTGTGGTAAGGTCTGTAACTAATTACGTTTGTTTGTACAGAGGTTAGGAAGCAGCTAGCGAAAGGCTTTATGCTTATTTAAGCAGCAAGGGCAGAGGCTTTTTCTTTTGGCAGTTACGGGTTAGGGCTTAGGGCTTAGGGGTTAACCAAAATCAATAACCCTAGCTTCTTTAACTAGACCTGATTCGCTAATAGAAGAAGCCGCTGCCCTGTTGCTCAATCAGTACATATCACTTTACATACTCAATGCTCCGTAGATTATTAGACTTCTTTGAGAAGTTGGGAACAGTGGACAACAATTCACGGGAAAAGTATCAAAAAACTACTTTCGCAAGAGGTCTATTCGTATCAATCCGTTATTTGCTAGTGGTTCTGGTGTTCTGCCTAGGGACATGGACGGTTAGTTCACCAGCTGAGGCTGCGGTTAACCAATATGTCAGGCGCTACCTAGATGTGGCAGAACCTGTAGCGATTGCTGTAGATGGCAAGGGAGAGACTAAGCTGTTTAATGGCGAAGACTTGTCTGTTGGTATAAAATTGTTTTCCCAAAATTGCCAGATGTGTCATGTGGGAGGAACTAATCTTATTGATCCCACCGTGTCTCTATCTCTGAAGAGACTAGCTAAGGCAACACCACCTCGAGATAATCTCAATGGTTTCATTGCTTTTATGAGGCAACCGAAGACCTATGATGGTAAAGATGATAGCTTCTCGTGCCGCAAAGTCCGAGAGAGTTGGATACCACAGGAGGAAATCGAGAAATTAGCGGCATTTGTGATCAGAGCCGCACAGAAAGGACCAGGATGGGGCAGTGAGGATTTATTTTAAGCCTACTGGTTGACACCTATACAGGGAATCGGGAATCGGGAATCGGGAATCGGGAATCGGGAATCGGGAATCGGGAACAGCGGATCTCGGAACAGGGAATAGCAATAATATTTGATTCTCTCTTGATGCAGTCGTTCATGGGGGAAACCCCATGAACGACTGCATAGCTTTCAATACTGAAATTGATTGTTATCACTTCCGACACTCCTGACTCCCGACTCCCGACTCTCGACTCCCGACTCCCGACTCCCGACTCCCGACTCTCGACTCCCGACTCCCGACTCCCGACTCCCGACTCCCGACTCCCGACTCCCTAAAACTTAGTTAATAATCACCTGATCGAATCTCTTCATTAGCT
>NZ_JAAHHM010000230.1:0-6745 GCF_010692445.1 Moorena sp. SIO3E8
AATAGGAATGCGAGTTAAAATATCAGGCTCACAATGGAATATTGAAAATGTTCCTAAAATTCTTTCTTTACGCTGTGCTTACCTAAATGGGATGCTTTATTAATGATGTTTTTACAAAAATGAGATGCACCCATAGGAACCGACCCAGAAATTGCTATGGCGTTTGAATTTCCGTTTTAGTTCTTGCAGACGACCAATATATTTTTGCTGTCCCAATTGCTTGATTTTTAAGCCTTGTAAAGCCGCCGTTGTATAGGCAATTGCTATCAGTAATATTAAACGAGTTAGACGCTCAACTGATGCTAATGACCCTTCTAAGTTGTACCCTCCACTCTTACAGTCTTTAAACATCGCTTCAATTCCACTTCGAGATTTATAAGCAGCAAGAGTTTCTTTTAAGCTTCCCAGATTTGTTAAAATGTACCAAGGCTCATCTAAGTTTTGACTGTTGTATTTTCGTTTCCAGTGACAGGCAATTGTTAACGGGCCAAATCCTTGACTTTTAGTGACTTTTACTCCTGTTATAAACTTTTTCATCCCTGGAGATAAGTCTAAGGAGTTTAATTGTTGAAAATCTTGGCCTTTTGGCTGAATATAAGTATCAGCTTTTTGACGTAAAGCGAAAGCTACATTCTTTGACTGGAGCCACTTCGCCAGTTCAACACTATGAAATTCTCTATCTCCCAATAAGACAAAATCATAACCCTTTAACATCCGGATTGCCGGACGAAGTAAAGCTTGCTGTTCAGCTAAGTTACTACAACCGCGCTTGTCTAAGAAGTTCCAATATATTGGCCAGGCTCTTTTTGACCAAATTACACTGACAACGAATAAATTATAGTGTTTCCATTGGGTTCTATCCAGAGCAACATATAAACGTTTATACTTAGAAAAATAGGTTTTAATTAGATGTTCCATTATCGGAAACCATAGTAATACTACACTCAGTTTAGGCAGCTTCAAAAATCTTTGTAAGTAACGACGACGACTTTCAAATAATATGGGCTGAGGAAACAAGGCTGCTAATCTTTCAATCCTTACCTGTTTATGAAATTGTAGCAGTCCCACTAATAACTGAAGTGTGATATAGTGAGTCGGGTTCAATCGACTTTGAAAGTGAGTCTGGTAAAATTGAATCAGCATTTTTTAAGATCACGGTCTTGTTGACAATCGAGACCGTTTTTTTTATACCACAGATTCCTCTAATTACCAACCCATCTACCTTCTGGCTTCCTTGTCACCCCTTCAGATCCTCAAGCCTTTACCCGTTGGTTATTTAACCAAGAACCAGCAGAGGATATCGAAATTCTCAACACCGAATTGAGCACAGAACCAATTCGGGCAGATGCCTTATTTTTTGTGCGAGTTGCTGATGCTATTTTGCATCTGGAATTTCAAACCCTACCCCAATCTGAACCTCCCTTACCCCTGCGGATGCTGGATTATTGGGTAAGGTTGTATCGTCAGTACCGCTGTGATATTGAACAAGTAATAATTTTTCTGAAACCAAGCCGATTAGCGGGAGTATTTGTCAATCAATTTACCGAGAGGAACCTATCCTTCCGCTATCGGGTGATTCGGATTTGGGAATGTGATCCACAACCATTACTTACCACCCCAGGGTTACTACCGTTGGCAGTATTAGCACAAACTGAAGTGCCAGAAACCTTGCTATCCCAGGTAGCAGCCAGAATCGATATGATTGAAGATAGACAACAACAGCGTAACTTATCTGCTTGCGTGCAACTGTTGGCTGGGGTGAAATTTGATGAACAGTTAATTCAAGCTTATTTTCGGGAGGATATGATGCAGGAGTCAGTAGTTTATCAACGAATTATTCGCCAAGGATTAGAACAAGGATTAGAACAAGGATTAGAACAGGGATTAAAACAAGGATTAAAACAAGGATTAGAACAAGGATTAGAACAAGGATTAGAACAAGGATTAGGACAGGGATTAGAACAAGGAAAGCGCAATGAGCTTAATTTAATTATCCGTCAAATTAACCGTCGTCTAGGTGCAATCAATCCCCAATTACAAAATCAGATTGAAGAATTATCCTTTGACCAGTTGGAAGATTTAGGAGAAGCGTTATTAGATTTTGAAACCGAAGTGGATTTGACCAATTGGTTGAACCAGTTTAGGGATAACTAAAATCCCATTAGGTGTAGTACCTAAAAGCAGTAGCATCGAGATCTGATAGAGTGGGTTTGGATTTGCCTTACCCACTCTACTATTGCTCAAAATTCCAGACGCCTCCAAGGCCGCGAGCAATCCCTCGCTGCTTGGGTCCCACCTGTAGAATGGGCATCAGGCGTGGAAGCGATGCAGCGCGGTCTTGGGAAGGCAGCGCGGTCTTGGGGGTTCCCCCCATGAGCGACTGCCGTGGTTTCCCCCATGAGCGACTGCATCAAGACACTGGCATCTTGCCAGTTTCCTGCTTATTTTCGAGCGGGCAGGATGCCCACTCTACTGCTATTCATTAACTTGACTGACGGAACGCCCTTGATCCAGCTATTGCATCTTGATTCCCTACTCCCTACTAATTGCCTTAAAAGAGACTAGAACCGATACTTCTCTTAACCACTAATCCTAAGCCCAGAAAGCCCAGAGCCAGTAGACCCTGAGATGACATCGGCTCAGGCACTGGGACTGCCAGAGGCAGTGGACCATTACCTGTCCCGGATTGGGTATCGTTCTTAGCGGTGAACGTCCCAAATGGACCAATGGGAGGTTGTGTAGTTTGCCAAAAGAAAGAAATCGTTTCTGGAGTGTCGGAATTAGTACTCCAACCCGATCCACCAACAACGCTCCAGACTAGACTGCCATCTTCATCAAACTTGATTGAAAACTCCCCACTGGAACCGAGTGCCTGCTTCGCTTCTCCAAAGCTATAGCCCGCAACTCCTGTAAACCCTTCAGCTTTGAACTCTAACCCGAACTGATTGACATCATCAAACCGAAGTAAACCATCCGGTTGAGGGAAAGGGGGATCGTTAGGAAAGTCCACACCAGGAGTAACTTTGTGTATATAAGTGTAGATTGTTCCCGATGGATTTTGGGGCGGCACACAAGTCAGAAAACCAACAGGACAAGAAACGCTACTGGTCAAGTCCCCGAGGCTATTTCCGTCACCATTGATTAGGGATGCATCTACTGTCGGACCCACAGGTCCTGTGATGGTTGCTCCCAGAGTTAGGTCGTCAAGGTTGATTGGGGTAATCGACGCAGCACTAACCTCTTGTGCCGAAAGCTCAAAAACGCTAATTGCGATCAATGCGATCGCTAATTTACTAGTCATGACTATTTTTCCTCAGTAAAATTTTCAAGTAAGCATTAGCTGATAGCTTAAAAATGTACTTATCTATTTCAACGTGATGGCTGATTTTTATTGCCAAGGGTATTTTATCTGTAAATCCAGCCAGCTTTAGAACATTTAAATAAAATTCATTAAACTCTGAATTATGTAAATGTTTAGCAAAGGGAATCGGAAATCGGGAATCGGGAATCGGGAATCGGGAATCGGGAATCGGGAATCGGGAATCGGGAATCGGGAATCGGGAATTGAAAAAAAATCTGTAATTAATGATTATTAAAATTGCTAACTCTTAATTAAGATAATTGCATATAATAAAACGAGAGATAAAGTTATGGGCTGCTATTTGAGTGTTTGCCTTCTTTTTAAGAAGAAATAAAATTAACCTTAAAAAAATAAAAAACTTGAAAATTAAAATCGTAATAATTACAATGATTACAGCTTTTTTCATAACTATAAGGTACAGAGTATTTTTCCCTGTTCCCTGTTCCCTGTTCCCTGTCTCACAAGGGTAGGTTTTTTACATTTGGGTCCTGCCCCACCCCCAACCCCCGACCGGTCGGGGGCGGATCAGAAGGAGAGGAAAAGGAAAACAACGAAGAAATGATGATTTTTAGCGATGCAGCTTCGGAACAGGGGAGCCAGTGCGGTCTTGGGGAGGCAGCGCGGTCTTGGGGGTTTCCCCCATGAGCGACTGCCGTGGTCTCCCCCATGAGCAACTGGCGTGGTTTCCCCCACTCGCGCTTTGCATCAAGACAACGACAAATTAAGTATATTTTCTTATCCCCCACACCCCACACCCCACAACCCACACCCCACACCTGAGGTCTTTGTTAAAAACCTACCCCTGTGAGCTGTTCCCTGTTCCCTGTTCCCTAAACTTATGACTAATTTAAAAATAGACTACACTCACCTTAAGACTTTATTGATGAAAGTGCAGTGGAAAGCTGCTGATCTAGAAACCAATAAAATTGTATTATCCATAGCTAAAACCCTTAGACAACAGCAGAAGGTTAGTAAAAAAGACCAAGAATGGCTTCAAGGGTTGAATTATCTCATAGAATCAGATTTACTAGAGTTTCCCTGTCAGGATTTGCTAACACTAAATCAGCTTTGGGAGCAGTATAGTCAAGGTCATTTTGGATTTAGAATACAATCTCAACTGTGGCAGCAAGTTAGTCAAGATTATAATCAATTCGCCGATCTAGTCGGATGGCGCAAGGGCGATGCCGATTATTGGCATTCTTATTCTCAGTTAACCTTTAGTTTAGACGCTCCTAAAGGTCATTTACCAGCTGCGATATTTTATACCGAAGAATCCCCTATTGGTTGGGCGGCAACTATTAAAAATAGATTGGATGAATGCTTTTTAGATAAGGGAACAGGGAACAGGGAACAGGGAACAGGGAAAATATAGCAATTATTCCACTTGTGAGGTACAAATTTCTGGGTTTTAGGGAGCAGCGATGCAGCGCGGTCTTGGGGAGCCAGTGCGGTCTTGGGGGTTCCCCCCATGAGCAACTGGCGTGGTTTCCCCCATGAGCGACTGCATCAAGACGGGAGCAGGGAGCAGGGAGCAGATAATAAGAAAGAGGAAAGAGGGAAGAGGCAACAAATAATGTGTACCTCATTAAGCTATAAACCGCTATCTAACTAGGGAGTAGGGCATCAGGAATTGGGAATCGGGAATTGGGAGTAGAAAACGATGAAATTGACTATAGTGGTTCTCATAGTAAACAAAATTTTTTCCCTGTTCCCTGTTACCTGCTCCCTGCTCCCTGCTCCCTGCTCCCTGTTCCCTATTCCCTGTTCCCTATTCCCTGTTCCCTTTGCCCTATGCTATAAACTATACTCAAATTCTCAATTTTTTCCCTTGTCACCAATCCTAGACCTTCGTAATCTAGAAACACGCTTTTTCACCCCAGCTGGTACTGTCCATGCTGTCAATGGTATTTCCTTCCAGGTCAATCAAGGGGAAACCCTAGGGATAGTTGGTGAATCCGGTTCTGGTAAAAGCATCACCGCCCTGTCGATTATGGGACTAATCCCGTCTCCTCCTGGCAAAATTACCAATGGTGAGGTCATTTTTGAAGGGCGTGACCTCCAAACGCTTAGTGAGCGGGAAATGCGGAAAATCCGGGGTAACCGTATCGCTATGATTTTTCAAGACCCCATGACTTCCCTTAACCCAGTACTAAAGGTAGAAAGGCAAATTACTGAAGCCCTACGGTTACACCAAGGGATGAGCCGAGAGCAAGGACGATCTAGGGCGATTGAACTCTTAGAATTAGTGGGAATTCCTGGTGCAGCGGAACGGATTAGTAACTATCCCCACCAATTTTCTGGAGGGATGCGCCAGCGAGTCATGATTGCCATGGGATTAGCCTGTAATCCCCAGTTGCTGATTGCCGATGAACCTACCACTGCTTTGGATGTGACCATCCAAGCGCAAATTGTAGAATTAGTCAAGAAACTGCGCCAAGAAATTGGGATGGCGGTCATTTGGATTACCCATGATTTGGCGCTATTGGCGGGATTAGCGGATCGGATTTTAGTGATGTATGCCGGTCAAGTAGTAGAACAAGCACCGGTGATGGAAATCTATAAAAATCCTCGCCATCCCTATACTATTGGTTTACTCAACAGTATTCCTCGTCTGGATGAACAGCGCCAAGAGCGTTTGCAGGCCATTGAAGGGTTACCACCAGATTTAACTAATTATCCCCAAGGTTGTCCCTTTGCGGCTCGTTGTCCTTTCGTGATTGATAAATGTTGGCAAAACGATCCCACCTTGGAATTAGTAAGTGTTGACCATCAAGTGGCTTGTTGGGTGAAGCCAGAGCTGAATAGGGGTGTTGTTAATTGAGAATTAACAAACAACAAGAATTATTCTACTCAAAGCCAGTCTAGGATTCGTCTTCGTCTTGGTTTTCGATTTGGTCTTCTATGAATTCCCCCAGGTAAAGCTTGACGAATTCAGCAGCAGCGGAGGGATTGATACTCTGGAGTGCTTTAGCAATATCCGCAATGGTTTCCCCGCTAGGATCAGTTTGCTCATGAAACCAGCGAAATACCACCGATGGTCTAACTCCCAGTGTTACGGCCAATTTGTTTTGGCTGATGCCGTGGGTTGCTAAGGTTTGTTTGAGCGCTTTTCCTACTTTTCCCATGACCTCGATCGTGTCAAAAGATCATGAGCTAGTAAATCTTTACAGATCTGCGAATATCCGATAGCCTTTTAATATTCGCAGATCTGCGAATATATTTGTTAACTAAAATTTGGGACAAGCCAAATGCTCAAGACTGAAGTTCCCCCTTTGACAAAAAGGGCAACCTATGCTGGGTAAGGAATAGCAGATTTTCTGTCGGTCATTTACTGGGTACAAATAGGGAAACACCAAGTAAATCTAACGCCTTTTGTTGGACTGG
>NZ_JAAHHM010000231.1:0-6694 GCF_010692445.1 Moorena sp. SIO3E8
CCTGGCTCATACTGCTGCGGTTGCGCCTGTCGAGTCCTTCGGTTTTTTCTCTCAAAACACTGCTACAGGACAGCTTGGGTTAAAAAACTCTTCCCCATTCTATCGTCTTTCTATAAGAGCCGCACCCATTTAATATTGTCACCACTAGCAGAAGCAAGGTATTTACCATCTGGACTGAAGGTGACATGATAGACATCAAAGTGATGGTCAGTTAAGGTTTCCAGCAATTTCCCCTGTGCTGTCCATAATTTAATATTGTCACGACTAGCAGAAGCAAGATATTTACCATCTGGGCTGAAGGTGACATGATCGACATCATACTGATGGCCAGTTAAGGTGTTCACCAATTTGCCCTGTGCTGTCCACAATTTCACGGTATTGTCATCACTTGCAGAAGCGAGGTATTTACCATCTGGGCTGAAGGTGACATGACGGACATCATCCTGATGGCCACTCAAGGTGTGTAGCAATTTGCCCTGTGCTGTCCACAATCTCACGGTATTGTCATCACTTGCAGAAGCGAGGTATTTACCATCTGGGCTGAAGGTGACATGACGGACATCATCCTGATGGCCACTCAAGGTGTGTAGCAATTTCCCCTGTGCTGTCCACAATCTCACGGTATTGTCATCACTTGCAGAAGCGAGGTATTTACCATCTGGGCTGAAGATGACATGATCGACACCATCCTGATGGCCACTCAAGGTGTGTAGCAATTTCCCCTGTGCTGTCCACAATTTCACCGTATTGTCATTACTAGCAGAAGCGAGGTATTTACCATCTGGGCTGAAGATGACATGATCGACACCATCCTGATGGCCACTCAAGGTGTGTAGCAATTTCCCCTGTGCTGTCCACAATTTCACGGTCTTGTCACCACTAGCAGAAGCGAGGTATTTCCCATCCGGGCTGAAGGTGACGTGATAGACAGAATCCTGATGGCCAGTCAAGGTGTTCACCAATTTGCCCTGTACTGTCCACAATTTCACGGTATCGTCACGACTAGCAGAAGCGAAGTATTTCCCATCCGGGCTGAAGCTGACATGATTGACCGAACCCTGATGCCCACTCAAACGGTTAATCTCTCTTGGTTGAGAGAGAGCCTCTCGTAGCAAGTTTACACCTTGAATCAAAATATCTGTCGTTGGTTTCTTTGCTTGCTGCAATTTTCGATTTACTTCAATTACATCTAATTGAAAATCTAAGCTTTTCTCTCCTGAGACTAAGCGAGACTTTAACCCTGCAATGTCAGCTTTGAGATTTGCATTTTTTTCACCGATAAGTGCCTCATTCCTTTGCAAAACAGCAACTACTGCTAGTCCAGAAATTGCTACGAATACTATTGTTGCAAATCCTATAATGCTTTGAAACTGACGTTTTTGGTGTTTCTGACTTAAGCCAATATACTCTTGTTCAGCTTGGGATAGTTCCTCCCGACGTTCTTTCAGTTTTTCCTGTGCCTGGACTAAAGCAGCTCCCCGCAATAACAGTCCCTTATCCCTGTTCATTTCCTGCCACTGAGCCATTGTAGATCGGATTCTTTCTTGCCAAGCACGGAATTCTCGGTCTGTTTCCATCCATCCTTTCAGTTGCCCCCAGTTACGAATTAAAGCCTCATGGACTACCTCCACGGTTTCTTGTTCAGCATTTTCTGCACTGGTGACAACGGTGCGACTGGTAACCACTAACCGGGCATCAGCTAATCGTTTAACTAATTTCCAGTTGGTCTCGTTTAATTCTGCTTTGGTGGCGACTCGTCTAGTATCTTCTGTACCTTCACCGGGACGTACTAATTGGACAAATATCCGCCTTACCCGTTCTTGTTCCTCTGGTTTAAATTTACTAAACTCCCGATCAGCATATCTGGTTAAAGCACCGGAAACTTCACTGATTTCTTCATAGGCTTGGTGGGTTAATTGTTTGCTAGTGCGTTTTTTCCACAGTTCAGTTAGGGCAAATTCCAACAATGGTAAATTCCCTGGTTCTGTATCGACATCTTTGAGAATGCGTTCTACCAGTCCGCTTTCAAAACTAACCCCTACTTTTTGGGCTGGCTTTTCAATTACGTCTCTAAGTTCCTCTGGATTCATGGAACGGATTTGAACATTCACCTTGCGCCAGACATCTGCTAAGGGAGGATAGGACAACACATTCCCTAAAAAATCTGCCCGCATGGTGGTTACTAACACTGTGGATGAAGAAGATTTTTCAGGGCAATATTGAAATGTTTTTGAGATAATATCAAGAAATAGACGACGGGTTTTCTCATCCCTACAAAGGGTGTAGAGTTCTTCAAATTGGTCAGCAATTAGTAAAAGCCTCTGGTTAGGATGATTCCGGTGAATTGTGGCAAAAACATCGGATAATAGAATTTTACGATTTTGAAAATATCCCGCTAATTCACGAGCTTGCGCCATGCGTTTAGTTTCATTCTGGTTCTTCACGTATAGAGGAACCAAGGCTTGAGCTAGAGCAAGAAAAGGTTCTTCTCCAGGACGAAAATGGGTAAACTGCCAATGTCCGGCTTTTACTAATTTCGGCACTAATCCCGCTAGAACTACGGAGGATTTCCCACTACCTGATGCCCCCAATACGGGAATAAAGTTACGGGTTTGAGTCGCTTGAAATAGTTCTTCTATAAAAACATCACGCCCAAAGAAATACTCAGCTTCATTGGAACTGAAGTGGAACAAACCTTGATAAGGGCATGGTAGATTATCACTAGCTGTAGATTGATCAGAATCAAGGTCAACCTGCTCCCCAGGCGACTTCAGCTAATGTTCCGGAGGATTATTGTAGTTATGATTAATGGTTATCTGATGACCACTACCACCTTGAAACACAGGAGCTTTATTATCCTTGCTGTTATTTACTTCACCACCAGATACCTTGTTGTAATTCACCTCACCCCCAAATACTTGCCAATTTTCCCCTTCCACTTGGTTCAAATTATTGATTTCTCTTGCTAATGCTTTAATCTCCTGGGCAAATTTATCATCTTCTGCCATCGCCTCTTCTAAATATTTAGATACAACTTCTACATCAGTATCTGAACCGTCTTCAGCAGAACGTAAAGCTTTTTCAGCCTTGGGATTACCACTTAACTTATCAATAATCTTATGGCGCAGTTGCTTGGCTTTTTCTAGGGCTGCATCAGTGAACTTTTCTACTGTAGTTTCCGCAGCTTTCGTACCGATAAAAGCAAGGGTGACTATAGCTAAAGCAGACAGAGATTCCATATCTTAGTCAGAAAATATAGGCGAGATTAACTAGGAATACAAGGAACAAATACAGAAAAATTATTTGTAATCCAGATTAACTCTGAGAAAATAAATGAACATCCATGAATTGGCTTAGGTACGTTATTAGCCACTTTTTGCACTTCAGGGATCCACAAGTAACTTGATATGGTAGATACAGACCAATAATTATGGGCAAAATTCCGATAGTGGAGGATTAAATAGTGGTTAAGTTGCGGCGACCGATCTTAGTTGGGGGAATCGTTCTATCCTTTGGTTTATGGCTAGCCCAGAGTGCCTACGACTCAGTGATGGAAATCGGTGAGTATACCCTTTGGGGAGCGATCGCATTTGGGACTGGATTCTGGTTTCTGCAGCAGCGGAGGTCACAAAACCAGGAATCTTTGCCCCGATCAACCCCAGTAGACCTGGCAGCCGTGGAAAACACCATCGCATTCACCGAAACTATCATTACTCAGCTCGATCAAGAACCCGAGGCACAGGATGCCAGTGCTAGACTGCGAGAGCAAGTTGCCCAGCTCAAGACTGAGCTAGAGCGCAACGAGATCACAATAGCAGTGACTGGGGATAAGGGTGTTGGGAAAACCGCTTTGATTAACGCTCTCGAAACCCTCTATAGTAACTCTCAACCATGGCCTGACCTGTCTGTGCAGTTCCAAGAAACACCAGGCTTGTTTACGGTCAAGGATAGTGGTATCGAAGCAGAAACCACCGCTATGGACATCGCCCTGGCCTCCGATTTAGTCTTATTTGTCACCGCTGGTGATTTGACCGACAGCGAGTTACAAGCCTTGCAGCAACTGAGTGCTCCCCACCAGCGCTCCATCCTAGTACTCAATAAGCAAGACCAGTATTTATCTACACAACGGGCTACGGTTTTGCAAACCTTACGGCAGCGAGTGGTAGGACGATTAGACCCAGAAGATGTAGTAGCGATCGCATCTAACCCAGCTCCGGTGAAAGTGCGTCAACATCAGCCAGATGCTTCCGTCAAAGAGTGGTTGGAACCCCAAACCCCTGACCTGACCTTGCTCAATGACCGCTTAACTCAAATCCTGACCCAAGAACAGCAACAGCTAGTGTGGGCAAGTACCATCAGAGCCATGACCAGGGTACAAGCTCAAGCCAAGCAAGAATTGAATCACCTCAGACGCGATCGCGCTTTACCCATTATTGAACAGTATCAGTGGATTGCAGCAGCAGCCGCTTTTGCTAACCCAGTGCCAGCCCTTGATTTACTGGCAACAGCCGCCATTAGCGCCCAATTAGTCACAGAACTCGGGGACATTTATCAGCAAAAATTCTCTCTCTCTCAAGCTCAGGAAGCCGCTAAAACCCTAGGTAGTTTAATGGTAAAACTAGGCTTAGTAGAGCTTTCCACTCAAGCCATTGGCAATATGCTCAAAAGCCATGCCTTGACCTATGTCGCTGGTGGAGCAGTACAGGGCGTGAGTGCTGCTTACCTAACCCGATTAGCAGGACTAAGTTTGATTGAGTATTTCCAAGAACAGGAGCAAAGCGAAACTAGTGCTAACCCGCAACAGTTCAATCCTGAGCAACTCACCCAGAAACTCAAACAGGTATTCCAGCAAAATCAACGGGCAGCATTCATGCAAGGTTTTGTCAAGCAAGCAGTAGCCCATTTGATCCCAAAATCATCACAACCCCAGCCCTTGCTAAGTAAGCCTTCAGCCGTCAGCGGTCAGCCGTCAGCCGTCAGCTTTCCTTAACTCAGATTAAACGAATGGTTACTGTTTTTATTCAAAAGCTGTTCCCTTTGCTTGCCCATAGCCGATAAGCTGATAACTGATAGCACCTCAAGTAGCGTGCGCGTAGCGCATTAGCTGACGTAACTCAAATTAAACTAATGCTTACCTCTTTAGCTGACAGCTGATAGCTGACCGCTGACAGCTGACAGCTAACCTTGGCCTTTGGCCACGCTACGCGAACAACCTTCAAACCTTCAACCTTCTAACCTTCTAACCTTCCAACCTCCTAACCTTCAACCTCCTAACCTTCAACCTTCAACCTCCTAACCTTCAACCAAACAATCCATTGGTTAAACAACGACTCGACAAATTATTAGTAGACCTTAACCTGTGTGAATCCCGACAGCGAGCTCAGGTGCTGATTCGTGCCGGTGAAGTCATGGTAGATGGACAAATATTAGATAAGCCAGGAACTGAAATTAACACCACCGCTCAGATTCAGGTCAAAGAGAAACCCCCTTTTGTATCCAGAGGAGGCAAAAAACTTGCCAAAGCCTTAGAGGTATTTGGAATTTCAGTAAACGGACGCATTTGCCTAGATGGTGGCATTTCCACCGGTGGCTTCACCGACTGCTTGCTAAAAGCTGGAGCAAAACAGGTTTATGGTGTTGATGTGGGATATGGACAAGTAGCCTGGAGTCTGCGCAATGACCAGCGGGTGGTGTTGAAAGAACGTACCAACTTACGCTATCTTCAGCCTGCCGACTTGTACGGTGTTTCACCAGTCCCGAATCAGAGTCAAGTCTATGCTGATTTAGGGGTAGTGGATGTCTCCTTTATTTCCTTAACCAAAATTCTTCCTGCTCTGTGGCAACTGCTATCCCCTCCCCGTGAGGTAGTGTTGCTAGTCAAGCCTCAGTTTGAAGTTGGTCGTGACCGTGTCGGGAAAAAGGGAGTAGTCAGGGACCCCAATCACCGTGCGGATGCGATCGCAAACGTTCTAGAATCCGCCAAACAGCTAGGTTGGCAGTACAAAGGATTAATATCCTCCCCCATTACTGGCCCCGCCGGAAATATCGAGTACTTACTTTGGCTAGCCATGGATAGTGTATTACCCTATCCCAATTTAGCAGCAATTAGAGACATTACCAGCAACAGGGAGTAGGGAGTAGGGAGTAGGGAATCGGGAATCGGGAATCGGGAATCGGGAGTCGGGAGCAGAAATATAGCGATTTACAGATAAGTTAATGATGAAAATAGGGCACAAAAGATAAAGTCCACAAAGATAAAGTCCAGTTCTTAATTAGCAATAATAAATAAATTAGGTTTAATGCCAACTTCTCTATTCCCTATTCCCTATTCCCTGTTACCTAACAACTCATAAATATGTAATCAATAAATTTGCAAGGCGCTATAAAACCCAAAAATAATCAATTTTGCTAATTTGTAAAAAAATGTTTCAAACTTAAAAAATACCCTTGACATTTTCCAAGATATTAGTAATAATAAAGATGTCCGATATTCCCCTAGCATTTTTGGACAAAGAGCCGCGCTTCTCAGTTGCACGCTAAAGCGCGGCTCTGGTCCCCAGTCACAAGCTATGTGTGATTGGGTAAGTCAGCAGGGTTACCCCCGCTTCGTCCCCTAAGCACCGTGCGAACAAGTCTCCAAGTACACGGCGCAACTAACTCCAAAAGAACTCATTTATCACTGCCTTCTCTTTTC
>NZ_JAAHHM010000232.1:0-6663 GCF_010692445.1 Moorena sp. SIO3E8
CTTTAGAAGCTTTTCGTAGTGCCATGTCTTGCCGTTTTGTCCGTTGGCTCCAGGAAAATCCGGACGTATTTGTCAATTATAAAGCTAGTTTGGGCTATATTTGGGCTTGAATTTTGCTAAAGTCCCATTAGCGGGTAATGACAATGAATGGCGCTATATCCCTGTGCGCAGACTGTTCAATCTGATTGAAGAGTCTATTCAGAAAGCCACTGCATTTGTGGTCTTTGAGTCTAACAACACCATCACCTGGCTGAAAGTGAAGTCCCTAATTGAAAGTTATCTAGAGGGATTATGGCGACAAGGTGCCCTGGCTGGTAGCACTCCTGAACAAGCTTTCTTTGTTAATATCGGACTGGGTAAAAGCATGACAGCACAGGACATTTTAGAAGGACGGATGATTGTGGAAATTGGTCTGGCAGCAGTTCGTCCGGCTGAGTTCATTATCCTGAAATTCTCCCATAAATTACAGGAAGCATAGGGGGAATTCAAAATTCAAAATTCAAAATTCAAAATTGTAAGCATTCAGCGGTCAGTGGTCAGTGGTCAGTGGTCAGTGGTCAGCGGTCAGTGGTCAGTGGTCAGTGGTCAGCTTATTTTATTCAAAAGCACCTCAAGTAGCGATGCAGCGCGGTCATGGGGGTTTCCCCCAAGACCGCGCTGCATCAAGACAGCCTGCCCATTCCCGTAGCGTGGCCATAGGCCAATAGCTGATAGCTGATAGCTTACCTTATAACAGTAAAACTAAACCTAAAGTAATTAAGGATAAATAAATCATGGCAGACACAGTAGAACAAATCAAAAATACTTATCCAATTCCGGTATTTTATTACCGAGTCACCATCGATGGAGATGATTCCCACGCTTTCTCAGAGGTATCGGGATTAAGCATTGAATACGAAACGATTACTTATCGAGATGGCCTGAGTTATAAAGATGGGGCAAAGTACATGCCAGGATTGGACACTCCCATTAACCTAACCCTACAGAAAGGAATTGTCAGAAAAGACAGCTATTTGTTTGAATGGTTTAGCACGATTAACCTTAATACCGTCGAAAAGCGAGATATTAGGATTGACTTGTTAGACGAGTCAGGTGAAGCAGTTGTCTCCTGGGAAGTTGGAAATGCTTTCCCTAAGAAATTAGATGCACCGTCATTTAATGCCACTAGCAATGAAGTTGCTATTGAAAGTTTAGAACTAATGGCTATTACTCTCAAGGTTAATAACCCTCCATTATAATCATTAGACTTCTCTCTTCCCTGTTCCCAGATCCGCTGTTCCCTATTCCCTAAAACCTTAGGTGCGCTCTTACTTTGCGAATTAAATTCGCCACGGGTCGCACCTGAATATAGCGTTTCTAGGACTCATGAGGTACACATTATTTTTTCCCTATTCCCTATTCCCTATTCCCTATTCCCTATTCCCTGCTCCCTGCTCCCTGCTCCCTGCTCCCTGCTCCCTAAAAACCATAAATTTGTACCTCACAAGTCGTAGAATTGCTATAATTTGTACTTCACAGAATTAAAAACCGCTGTAAGTTATGGCAGATAATTTACCCATTCCGGAACTTACTTTGACGGAAAATAACCCGGTTGTATTTAATTTTATGGTCGTCTTTTTCATTGCTGTAATTCTGCCTAATCCCTTAGATATTCGCTTTCAAAAGGTATCGGGAATTTCTGCGGAAATAAGCACAACAGACATCCGTGAAGGGGGTGAAAATATTTTCAGACATCGTTTGCCTAATCAGGTTACCTATAACAATCTGGTTTTAGAAAGAGGAATGGTGATTGGCTCTCCTCTGAATGTAGAGTTTAACGTTGCTATGAGTACCATTAAATTTGCTCCCAGCCTGAGGGGGCGACGAAATAAGTTACAACGCATACTCTATAAGCAACCTAGCCCTTAGGCCTCGTTGATAATACTTTCGTTGTCTTGATGCAGTCGCTCATGGGGGAAACCCCCTGTTCCCTTGCTGCATCGCTTATTAGGATTTCATTTCATTAATTCGGTGACTAATTTTAAACAAACATCCTTGAAATTCACCCAAGTTTGGCCATATAAACCAATGTAAAAACTGCTATGTCTCCGCTCTCTACGACCAGATTCTTTGACACGAGCTACATAGTTTTGTATTCCTTGACGTGTCTTGATGCAGTCGCTCATGGGGGTTTCCCCCAAGACCGCGCTGCATCGCTTTAATATGCTGACCTTGAATCGTTGAGGAAGTATAAGCTATCGCAATTAATAAAACTAGAGAAATCAGCCGTTTACCCTCAACTTTAGTATCCTCTAGATTCTAGCCACCTTTCTTGAAATCTCTAAACATCTCTTCTAGATAAAATCTTTTTTTATAAGCGGAAATTGCCAACTCGATACCGTCGAAATTTGTGAGGATAAACCATCCTTCTTTTGGCGTTATTCCCTTAACTTTACGTTGCCACTTACAAGCCACATTACAACTTAGAAAGCCACGGGTCTTGGTCACTGTCTTGATGCAGTCGCTCATGGGGGAAACCCCCTGTTCCCTTGCTGCATCGCTTTAACTCCTTGGAGAAAAAACGAGACTCCCGGTGCTAAACCTAAATTATTTAATTGAATCCAAATCTCATTTTTAACTTCAATAAATTCGTTTTTTTTAAGACGTAAGCAAAAATATACACCCAATGACTGGAGATACTTTGCCAGCTTTACCGAGCCAAATTCTCTATCCCCTAATATACAAATATTATAATTTTTTAAAAGTGGCATCACTGAGGATAGGGCAGTTTTCTGTTCATTCATATTGCTAGACCCTAATTTGGGAAGTAATTCAAAATATATGGGAAAGGATCTGTCTTGATGCAGTCGCTCATGGGGGAAACCCCCTGTTCCCTTGCTGCATCGCTTTTATCCCAAACTATACTAATCATGATCAAATTTATGCGACTCCAATTTGTGCGATCTATCACTACATAAATTAATTGTTCAGTTGTAAAGTATGTTGATCACCAGATTTTTACAATTGGAAACCAAATTTTATCAATCGTTAGATTAGGCAATGATAAAAATCGTTGTATTCTTGTCTTGATGCAGTCGCTCATGGGGGGAACCCCCAAGACCGCGCTGCATCGCTTTTCTACGACTTTCAAATTTTATGGGAATTGATAAAATATTTGCTAATTTTTCTAAATTTACGTTTTTAATTGTCTGTACGAGACTAAGCAGAATTAAAAGGAATAAGTATTCTGACTTACTAAGTTGACTTTTTAAGTGGTTTTGGTATAATTCAGGTAACATTTTCAATTGGTAGGTCTTGTTGCAAATAATCGACCTATCTTTTTTTTACCACAAAATGGTGAACACTTTACATTTAAAGCGTTTCAGGCTATTTCGTCACCCCTTCAGGCTCCCAGCAATGTCTTAGTCATTTTGCTTAATGA
Organism: Moorena sp. SIO3E8; assembly: GCF_010692445.1. Lineage (NCBI taxonomy): Bacteria > Bacillati > Cyanobacteriota > Cyanophyceae > Coleofasciculales > Coleofasciculaceae > Moorena > Moorena sp. SIO3E8. The sequence goes on from NZ_JAAHHM010000232.1 coordinate 3,422, forward strand.
AAATACTGTTCCTGTTTCTAGTTGGTTATTTAAGAGAGCTTATCCAGTAAAATGGACGACATCTGACCTAGATGCTAATGCCAATGCTGTGGTTATAGATACGATGGAATTAGCCTATGTGAGATTTCAAAGTGTGAGGATTTAGCTATGCCAGTGGAAATCAAAGAATTAATTATTCGTGCCAACATTGTGGATAATAGTGATAATGGAAATAGTGAGCATGGAAATAGTGAGGATAATACTTTAGCTCCCCAGACGGGAGAAAATTATGAACAAAAAGATGAAATAATTGCTGCTTGTGTCGCCCAGGTACTGAAAATACTGGAGCGGAAAAAAGAGAGGTAAGGTAAGGAAGTGTGGGGAGAGGGGGAGATAGGGAGATAGGGAGATAGGGAGATAGGGAGATGGGGGAGATTTTCCCGATTCCCGATTCCCGATTCCCGATTCCCGATTCCCTAAAACCCAGATATTTGTACCTCACAAGTCGTAGAATAGCTATATGATCAAAAACCATTTCAAATTAGAAAAGCTGAAGATTCGTGTTTATAAAGATGGAAAACGGACTGGAAAGGGAGAAGATACCTTTGAAGTCATGTTTAATCCGGAATCCTATTCCTTAAAATACGAGAATGTTTATCAAAATAAGCAGGGTATTAATACCCGTGGACGCGAAGCAAAATATACTCTCAGCAAACCCAGGAATTTGTCCCTCAAGTTAATTTTAGATGACACAGGAGTAGCAGATTATGGAGGTTTAGGGTTTGCCGGAGCTTCATTAGTTGGCAATCTTTTAGGGACGAGAGATGTTTACAAGCAAGTAGACCGCTTTCTGAAGCTAACAACATTTATGGATGGAAAAATCCATGAGCCTAAATATCTCAAAATTGAATGGGGAGACTTGATTTTTGATTGCCGTCTCGTATCTGTTAATGTTAAGTATACACTTTTAAACCGTAGCGGACAACCGATAAGAGCTGAGTTAGATACCGTTTTTAAAGGTGATCTAGAAGATTCCAAGCGAATTAAACTAGAAAATAAAAGCTCACCCGATCTTACCCATACTAGAACTATAAAAGCTGGAGATAAGTTGCCTGTGATGGCTCAAGAGGTATATGGTGACTCGGCCTATTATATCCAGCTTGCCCGTGCTAATAATGTCAATAACTTCAGAAAGTTAAAAACCGGAACAACTATCAAATTACCGCCAATAGAGAAGTAAAAAAATAATTAGTGGTGTTGTCACAGCAACAATTTTGAGTAAAGGTAAAAAAATGAACCCTGAATATAATGTCATGTCGATTGACATTATCAAAGAGGTGAATAAAATCCCGATAGCTCAAATTATTTTATTAGATGGTGACGCGGCAGAACAAGAATTTGCTATTAGCAACACGGAGTTTTTTAAACCAGGCAAATAAATTGAAATAAAGCTTCGCTATGAAGGGGAAAAACAAAAGGAAGCAACAGTTTTTAAGGGAATTATAGTTAGACACTGTGTGCAAGCATATCGCTATAGTTCTCTGCTCACTATTGATTTAAAAGATGCAGCATACAAACTAACCACCCAACGAAAAAGTGCTGTGTTTCGAGATATGACAGACAAGGATATTATCGATAAAATTATCAAAACTGGGGGGTTAAAATTCAAATCTACTGCTGTAACTAAACCAAAGCATAAGGAAATGGTGCAATATTACTGCACTGACTGGGATTTCATTTTATCTCGTGGGCATGTCAATGGTCTGTGGGTTTTAGTTGATGATGGCGAAATTACGGTTAAAGAGCCTAATCTAACAAAGACAGAGGAAGCCAAACATACCTTTGAGTATGGCAAAGATGAAATTTATGAATTTGAAATGGAAGCTGATATTTGCGATCAGAAAGCGTCGGTAGAAAGTACAGCTTGGGATATCAAAACACAAAAACTATCACAATCACAAAAAGCCAAAGAGTTTTCTCTCGCCCAGGGTAATTTAAAAGGAGAAGCAGATCAATTAGCCAAAACAATTGGTGCAGATAACTATCAATTAATCAGTTTAGCTCCCTTAGATGACCAGGAAGTAAAAGCTTGGGCAGATGCCAAGTTACAAAAAAGTCGTCTGTCATTGTTTCAATTTCGCTTAAAATTACCTGGATTTGCTGATATTAAACCAGGAGATATAATAAAATTTTATGGAATAGGAAAGCGCTTCAATTGCAAAACTTTAGTAACGGCTATTCGACATCAATTTAGTAGACAATGCTGGCAAACCTATGTACAATTTGGCTTGTCAGCTAGCTGGTTTTATCAACAAACTAATGATATTTTTGATACACCAGTGGCGGGATTGATTCCAGCTATTCATGGGTTGCAAATTGGAATTGTGGATAAGTATGAAGCGGATCCAGAAAAACAGTTTAGGGTCAAAGTCAGAATCCCCTCAATTGAAACAGATGGTATTGTGTGGGCAAGATTAGCTTCCGTTGAGGCTGGTAATCAAAGGGGTATTTTCTTTAGACCTGAAACCGGGGATGAGGTTATTCTCGGTTTTATCAATGATGACCCTAGACAAGCCATAATTCTAGGAGCGGTGCATAGTGGTAAAAATGCTTTGCCGCCTGGTTTGACAGTAACCAAGGAAAATAATAAGAAAGGAATAGTTACCAAAAACTCCCTAAAACTTATATTTGATGATGAAAATAAGTTAATCGAAATTAGTACAGCCAATGGCAATACCTTAAAATTATCCGAGCAGGATAAAGGGATTAAATTGGAAGATGAAAATGGGAATACAATAACGATGGATAATCAAGGAATTAAGATAAAATCAAGTAAAGACCTTGTGATGGAGGGTAAATATATCAAGATTAAAGGCTCGAGGGTGGATATTAATTGAGGCAAGGGTGGGGAGTGTGGGGAGATGGGGAGATGGGGAGATGGGGAGATGGGGAGATGGGGAGATGGGGAGATTTTTATTAAGGGTAATTATCCTGACATGATACAAGAGGCAAAAGGCAAGAGGCAAGAGGCAAGAGGGAGGCAAAAGGCAACAGTCCGTAGGGTGCGAACCGCGATCGCGTAACGCACCAAAGTCCGTACAATGGTGCGTTACACTACAAATCTAAGGCACCCTACTGGCGTGGCACAGCTAAAATAGTGCAATAGAAATAAGATAACTGAGGCGGAAAGTATGGGAAGAGGAAAACGAGACAAGGTGATTCTGAGTCGAGAACAGAGAAAAAGGCTGGAAGTCATAAGCAAC
>NZ_JAAHHM010000233.1:0-6595 GCF_010692445.1 Moorena sp. SIO3E8
TCCGATTCCCGCTTCCCGATTCCCGATTCCCGATTCCCGATTCCCGATTCCCGATTCCCGATTCCCGATTCCCGATTCCCGATTCCCGATTCCCGATTCCCGATTATATTTACTAGATCAATTAAATTGCTGAGCATAAAACCGAGCATAACGACCACCTTTTTCTAACAATCCTTCATGGTTACCCGATTCAACAATTCGTCCTTGTTCTACTACCAGAATCCGGTCAGCACGGCGCACTGTTGCTAATCGGTGAGCAATAATAAAAACAGTGCGGTCTTCCATAATCCGTTCTAAGGCTTCTTGTACTAAGGCTTCTGATTCTGAGTCTAAAGCGGAAGTGGCTTCATCGAGAATCAAGATTCTAGGATCGAGCAGTACCGCTCGTGCGATCGCAATCCGTTGTCGTTGCCCTCCCGATAAATTAATTCCCCTCTCCCCTACCCAAGTGTGATATCCTTGGGATAGTTTAATAATGAACTGGTGAGCATTGGCAATCTTAGCCGCTTCCTGAACAGCTTTAAAGTCAGGTTTTAACTGACCAAAGGCAATATTCTGAGCAATAGTACCTGAGAAGAGAGTGGTATCCTGGGGAACAATGCCAATCTGACGCCGTAGACTATTGAGGGTAATATCTTGGATATTAATCCCATCAATTAGGATTTCTCCAGATTGCGGGTCATAGAAGCGGGGTAGGAGATTAACCAAAGTAGTTTTACCAGCACCCGAAGCGCCGACTAATGCGATCGCATCTCCCGGAGCAATTTCTAAATTCAAATTTCTCAGTACAGGCTCACCAGGTTGATAAGCAAAGCTGACATTACAGTATTCCACCCTACCCGTCGCTGGGGGAAAAACTATAGCGCTTGGCTTTTCGATTACCGTTGGCTCAAGGGCAAATAGTTCAAAGATACGGTCTATGGATGCTTCTCCCTGTTTGAACTCATTATAGTTTTGGGTTAAGATATTGATCGGATCAATCAACATGGCAACACCGATACCGTAACTGACAAACTTGGAAGCCGTGAGGTTACCCTCAGCAATTTGCCATGCTCCCAACAATAGTAGTAACAAGAAGCACAACGCTTCGAGAAAACCGACTATTGGAAACTGAATTGCTCTGAGGCGTTCAGCAGCATACTTGGCTTTGCGGTTGTTTTCCGCTTCTTGACTAAATTTTTCCAGGGTATAGTCTTCTGCAGCAAAAGCTTGGATTAATCGAATCCCGCTAAACACTTCCGTCAGCATTGCGGACAAATCCGATATCCGATTTTGGCTGCGATGGGAGAATTTCCGGATCTGTTCCCCAAACCAACCAATCAACAACCCCATCAATGGTGCAATAATTACTATGGCTAGGGTGAGTTCTGGATTAATATAGATGACAGCAGTTAATACTACAATCAGTTGCAAGACACAAGGAATAAAATCACGAACAATTTTGTAAATCACCTCCCCAATCCGATCAAGATCTTCCGTGAGTCGGTAGGTAAGGTCACCAGTTCTAGCAGCTTCAAAGTAACCAATACTGAGGCGCTGCAAATGGTTAAAAACGTTTTCGCGTAAATGAAGGGCAATGTGTAGTGAAGCTTTTGCTGATAGAGTATATAAACAGTACTGCGCTATTTTCTGGGTCAGAAACACAACAGCAGCTAACCCAGCTAGCTGAAGACTCCTGACCAGTTTTCCCTGTCCGACCACATCAAAAAAGGGCTCAGATAGCCAAAGGAGTAGGGGCCAGCAGACAGTGAATACTAATGTCCAAACCAATGTCTGAGCCAGAGTTAAGCGTTGGGAACGAAGGTAAGGTCGCAGTTGCCAGTAACTAGAGTGAGGTTTCAAGTGTCAATCGGGATAATGATGGCTTCTGTTTTAACCTATCACTTACGGTTAGCTGATGGTGATAAGTCCCGGATTTGCCTGAGATGGCTCAAACAGTTGGGAATTAAAAACCTTGGTTGGTTGGTGGGCATTGGTGACCAAACTTCGTTAGAAGTGGTTTGGGATTTGCCCAGCCAATGCCCACCCTACAGACTTCCCAAAATGCGATTGACCGTTGGTGCAGCGTCGGGCAAAGCCCGTGCATGTCACGCTTGGCCTACGGCCTCAGCTTCCGCGCTTGAGCGATTGACCCTTCGCGCAGCGTCGGGCAAAGCCCGTGCATGTCACGCGGGGCGCGTTCGCACTTGCCTTTTGCCTCTTGCCTTTTGCCTCTTGCCTTTTGCCTTTTCCTGCAATACTGGTGTTAACAACCGAGATCCAAACGCGCTTATTGTGATATCCTGATTATTGGTTGGTATTCAAAATGTGAACTACTGTGGCGTTAAGAAGAATTCTTTGAGCTGTCTTCGAGCTTGAAGCCCAAAAAAGCCTTTCACTCTCAGATAACTCAGGATTTGATTAAACCACTGAAGAAAACTATAGAAGCATTTAAGACAAGAGGATATGGATTTCCCAAGTTTAAGAAATTTGGGCGTTATCAATCATTTTATTCCCCCAGTTCAAGACCAGTCCCATTCAAGGCAATCCGATGCTTAAGCAAAAGTTGATTGGGCTAGTTAACATAACTTGGCATAGCTCTATTCCCTTTGGTTTCAAAATAAAGCGATGCAGCGCGGTCTTGGGGAGGCAGTGCGGTCTTGGGGGTTCCCCCCATGAGCAACTGCCGTGGTTTCCACGGGGCTTACAGCGATGCAGCGCCGCCAAAGGGGGTTTCCCCCACGAGCGACTGCATCAAGACAGGTGCGGAAGCAAGTTCCGCACACAGACCCAAAACCATGAGCGACTGCATCAAGACAGGGAGTAATAGTTGTGTATAGATGCAGGGTACCAAAGAGGATATCAAATGCATGTGATCAGCTATCGACGTTTGCGGGAATTTAGTGAAAAACACGCTGATTGCCATGATGCTCTCGATAACTGGTATAAGATTGCCAATCAGGCTACTTGGTCTAACTTAGTTGAGGTACAATCGGTTTTTAGGAAAGCTGAAGCAGTAGGAAATTTTACAGTTTTTAATATTAAGGGAAATAAGTACCGCTTAATCGTAAGTATAGATTATGAAAAGCATTTAATTTACATCAAGTATATTCTGAATCACGCAGAATACAACTATGATAACTGGAAGAATGACCCTTACTTTTAATCGAAAGCAATACAAAAAATTGTTAGTTAAATATCAACCTAAAATGATTCAAACAGAAGAAGATAATGAAAAAGCTTTAGCTTTTGTAGAAGAGTTGATGCACCGATCTAAAAGAACACCAGAAGAAGATGAAATGTATGAATTGTTGATTACATTAATTGAAAAATTTGAGCAAGACTATTATTCACCAGGGATTAGATCTCATCCTCAGTCTATGTTACTTTTTTTGATGGAGCAAAAAGACATAGAACCAGGGGATTTAGTGGGAATTATTGGATCCCAAAAAACTGTTGATGACATTGTCAATGGCAAGGGAAAAATTAGCAAATATCAAGCAAAAGTTTTGGGGAGTTTTTTCCAAGTTGATTCCAGTTTGTTTATGTGAAAAGCGCTGATCAATTGCTAACACTTGAGTTCCTTCGATGTATAGCGCTTTCCATACTTATGAGGTACACAGGAGTTTTTTTCTATTCCCTGTTCCATACAATACCAAAATTATCTGGCTCAGCCAATTGCTTTCCTTGAAAACCTATAGCTAGTAATGCTGGGCGGAATTTAAAATTCAAATTAGATAAGTATTTCGATCTTTCTCTTGATGCAGTCGCTCATGGGGGAAACCCCCAAGACCGCGCTGCATCGCTTTGAAAAGTATCTTTATTTCCGCCGTGCCTTACTATGGGATTGCTAAACTAAGGAATGATCTTAATGATCTTAAGTAATGATCTTAAGTATAGTTGGATCAGTTACCGATTACTCATTACCGATTACCGATTACTCTAAGTCTCACTCAATACCCAATTCACCAAAGTACGAACTGGAAAGCCAGTCGCACCAGAATTATTACAACCATTTTCTTTCTCAGTCCAAACTGTTCCAGCAATATCGATATGTACCCAAGGCGTTTCCTTAACAAATTGCTTCAAGAACAACGCTGCCGTAATCGAACCAGCTGCACGGGGCCCAGTATTTTTGAAATCAGCAATTTGAGACTTTAATCCCTCAAAGTACTTCTCTTCCATGGGCATCTGCCAGAGTTTTTCACCAGCCGCTTCTGCTGCCTCTTTAAACTGTTGCGCTAGGTTTTCATTAGTGGTCCATAAACCAGCAATATCATTTCCCAATGCTACAACACAGGCACCAGTCAAGGTCGCTAAATCTGCGATCGCATCCACCTCTAATTTTTCCGCAAACACTAAAGCATCTGCTAGGGTCAGTCTTCCTTCAGCATCGGTATTATTGACTTCAATCGTCTTACCATTAGAAGCAGTAAGAATATCCCCTGGGTGCATGGCATGACCACTAATCATATTCTCCGTCGCCGCACTGATAAAGTGAACCTCGACATCCGGCTTCAACTGGCCAATTGCCTTAGCAGTGCCCAAGGTAGCCGCCGCACCCCCCATATCGATTTTCATAGTCTCGATGCCACTACCAGCACCTTTAAGATTCAAGCCACCGGAGTCAAAGGTTAACCCCTTACCCACAATCGCTAATTTGCGTTTTGGAGTACCATCAGGTTTATAGGTCATATGAATAAACTTGGGGGGCAGATCTGAGGCTTTGGCAACCCCAAGGAAAGCCCCCATTCCCAGTTCTTCACAGGCTTCCCTGTCCAAGATTTCCAGGGAAAAACCATACTCTGAGGCCAGCTCCTCTGCTGTCTGAGCCAAACTAATTGGTGTCACCTGATTAGCTGGTGCTGCCACCAACTCTCGTGCCAAAATTACACCTTCACAGATTTTCTGAGCCTTATCAATCCCTGCTTCTTGCCCAGCCAATCCCAGTAAATCAATCTGTTCCAGCTTTGCGCCCTTATCCTCGGATTCCGACTTAAAGCGATTGTCTTGGTGTAGTGCCAGGATGATCCCCTCAGTGATAACTTGTGCCGTTGCTGTGGGATCATCATTAACCACCGGTAGGCTAATTCCAAGAGTTTTAATCTTCTGCTGTTTCGCAGTCCTAGCAATTGTGGCACTGCCACGGCGCAGTGTGTCTAAGCTCAGGTCATCTGGTTTACCCAATCCTACCAGGATAATTTTACGGATTGGGCTACCGGATCCCACACGGGTGACAGCAGAACTATTAGCGCTACCCTTAAATTCTGTTTCCTCGATCAATTCTGTAATCGTACCAGCCAGTTTCTGATCCAACTCGGCTAAATCACCAGTTAGGTCTACAGCATCCTCAAATAACCCAATGGCTAGAGCATCACCAGTCCAGTCTAACCGTGGTGTATCGGTTCCTCGAATTTCCATGTTTTTCTCTGTCTAGGTAATTACAATCAATGGTTTTGAAACCAATACCATAACAGATATCGACTGGTGATGGGGTATGGGGTGATGGGGAGATGGGGGAATGAAATGATGGGGTGTAGTGGGTAATTAATGTCTACAAGGATGTTTTAAATATTCTCTAACCATTAATCAAAAAAGTCTGGCATCCGTGTTAAAACCAAAGTTTATTATGATAAATTAGCCATAAACTCGTTCCGGATCGAGACGTTTATGGCTTAAAATATGGAGTGAGTTAACACACAAAAACTAAATCCTCGACAAAGCTATAGGAAAGTACATATTTTTGTCGAGGTCTTACTGGCTTGACGAGGTAAGCCAAACTAGAAAGAAGTGTTCTATTGACTTAAGCGATGCTTGATTGTAGAGCCACGTGAGGAATATTTCCCCTTAATTGCTGATTTCTGGTTTTCATCCTATGCCTCTGCTCGACCCCAACCGTTCTTACAGCTTCAGTGAAATAGCCAAACTCAAAACTCCCACGGATGAAATCTTGGCAGAATATGGCTATTCACTAGAACGTACCTTATTGGATTTGCGGCAATATCAGGGTGAGTTAGACCGATTGCAGGAGCGCCAATCACGCCTCGAAGAAATCTTACCTTACCTGGATCTGAGCAACGAACAATCCCGGCGGGAGATGTTAATTGCACCTGTGATGGCAGATTTAATTCACTACACAAGGGCGCAATTGCGAATTGAGTATTCAATCAAGGTCAGCAATCAACTTCAAGGCGCGTTGGACTATTTGCTGAGGACAACGACTAATCTGTTAGTAGTTGAGGCAAAGCAAGAGGATCTTACCAATGATTTTACTCAGATGGCAGTGGAACTGATTGCCCTCGATCAGTGGGAGAAATGCCCATCGGTTGACCAACAGCCACAGCTATTTGGAGCTGTTTCAACCGGGACAATCTGGCAGTTTGGTATTCTGCACCGTCAAGATAAATTAATCACCCAAGCATTGACTCTCTACCGGGTACCAACCGATTTAGAACCCTTAACCAGAATTCTGATCGCAGCGCTCTGCTCTGAGAAACTGATATAACTCGGTAGAAACCGTGTTAAAGTTCCCTTCCTGCTTCCTCCAGATTATCTGGGTTTCATAGGGTGTCGGCACTTCCTATTCCACAGGCTTAAACCGAGAAGCCCTCGGCAT
>NZ_JAAHHM010000234.1:0-6457 GCF_010692445.1 Moorena sp. SIO3E8
TGGTCGCGCGGCTGGGGCCGGACGCCAACGATCCCATAGACGAGTTCCTCAATCTCGCGCTGAGCTACGAGCGGGAGCAGACCCCGACCCTGGAAGGCTTCCTGCACTGGCTGGAGCGGGGCGAACAGGAGATCAAGCGCGATATGGAGCATGGCGGCGGCGCCGTGCGCGTGATGACCGTGCATGGCTCCAAGGGCCTGCAGGCGCCGGTGGTGTTCCTGCCGGACACTCTCCAGGGACCGCTGCCACATCGCGGCCTGATCTGGCTGAAGGCCGCCGGCGACCTGCCGATCTGGTCGCTGGGCCAGGACTTCGCGGGCCAGGCCGAAGCCTCGGCACGACGTAGCATCGCCCAGGCCAATATCCGCGAATACAAACGGCTGCTTTACGTGGCCATGACCCGTGCCGAAGACCGCCTGCTGCTCTGCGGCTGGAACGAGCGGCGCCGCACGCCGCCGGACGACTGCTGGTACAACCTGGTCCAGGCGGGCATCGCGCCCCTGGCGGAGGAGATCGAGTTCGACTTCTCCGGCATCATCGCCGAGGGCTGGAGCGGCACCGGCTGGCGCATGACCAGCCCGCAAAGGGCGGCGCCGGAAGCCGGGCGGGAAGAGCCGGAACTGCAGCGGGATTTCCTGCGCCTGCCGGCCTGGGCCCGCGCCAAGCCGCCGAGCGAGCCCTCGCAGCCACGGCCCCTGGCGCCCTCGCGCCCCTCGGAAGCCGAACCGGCAATCCGCTCACCGCTGGGTGGCGACCAGGGCAAGCGATTCCGCAGCGGCCGCCTGATTCACCGCCTGCTTCAGACCCTGCCGGACCTGGCGGATTCGCAGCGCGAAGCGGCGGGACAGCGCTATCTCGCCCGTCCTCTGCACGGTCTTTCCGAGGAACAGCAAGCGAAAATCCTCAGCGAAACCCTTGCTGTCATTGAAGATTCCCGCTTCGGCGCGCTCTTTGGCCCCGGGAGCCAGGCCGAGGTGCCGATCGTGGGAGTGATCCCGAAAAGCCAGGATTCCGGCCGTTTCCGCGATGCGGAAGTGATTTCGGGCCAGGTCGACCGCCTGTTGGTGAGCGACGAGCGGGTCTGGATCGTGGACTATAAAACCAACCGGCCGGCCCCGCGAGAACCGGACGCGGTCCCTGCTATCTATTTGAAACAGATGGCGTCTTACCGGACTGTCCTGCGTCAGGTCTATCCCGACCGGCAGATCGAAACGCTGCTGCTCTGGACCGACGGCCCGCGTCTGATGCATCTCAGCGATGCTCTGCTTGCGGATCACGCGCCTTGACGTCGCGCCCCCGCGCTCCCTACATTCCTCACATGTAAGCGCTGCGGACTCCTTTGCTTTGCAGCCCCACAACAGGTCATAGAGGTTACAATGAGTACCAGTTCCGTCAGTGACTCTTCCTTCGAAAACGACGTTATCAAGGCGGATGGACCCGTTCTGGTCGATTTCTGGGCCGAATGGTGCGGCCCCTGCAAAATGATCGCGCCGGCGCTGGAAGAGATCTCGCAGGAGATGGATGGACGCCTGACCGTCGCGAAGATGAACATCGACGACAATCCCATGACGCCGCAGAAGTACGGCGTGCGCGGTATCCCGACGCTGATGCTCTTCAAGGACGGACAGGTTTCGGCCACCAAGATCGGCATGGTCGCCAAAAACCAGCTGATCGAATGGGTGGAAGAGGTTATCTGACCTTCCAGCCTAAATTCGCCCCAAAGCAAAAACACCTCCGCCCTGCTGGACGGAGGTGTTTTTGCTTGAACACAGGCAAAATAGACCTGGAGTTGTTATACCAAGGGGCGACAATATTGACCCTTGGTATAACAATGACTCTTGATACAACCAATAAAAGGATCCCTGGGCAATGCAACCAGTTAGATTTTCGAAAAGACTAGAGCAAAAAGCGTTTACTTGGCCTCAAAATGCACAGCCTCTTGCTGATCCCGAACAGAAATTTTGAGTCGCTGTGAATCACGAAAACCGCAGTCCGTTCTAGGCGAACCCCGAATCCGGAAACCCCAGCAATGAAGATTGGCGTCGTCCTCCCAGCGCTGGAACGAATGCCGCCCACGCGAATGAACCCGGAGGGACAGTTCGCTCATTCCCTCGCATCCCAACTTGTAAAGATGGGTCACCACATCACGTCATTTGGTTCACGGAAAAACTCGGGCTTCCATAGGCACATCTCACTCCCATACGAGAGTAAATTAGAACAGCACGACCGTACTCTCGACCATTCGTCAATCAAGTATGCATCTCAGAGAGCCTTAACTGCTCTCGCAATTCGCGCGCTCAACGAAGGAAGCGTCGACATCTTGCACAGTCATCACTCTACTTTAATGGATCTCTCTCTCACCGCCCAAAAGCCAATCGTTTCAACTGTGCATTTCGGACTATCGGACGAAGCAGTTACCAAGCTTCCATTGCTGTTTCTAGCGTACAATGGTTTTCCTAATGTCACATTTGTCTGCATTTCAAGTCATCAAGCTTCACGATTCGAGAAAACACTTCCATTAAAGACTCAGCATGTCATCCCTAGCGGCATTGATGTTGGGAGCTTTGGCTTCTCCGCGGAAAAAGAAAATCATCTTCTTTGGCTCGGTCGAATTTCACCAGAGAAACAACCTCACTTGGCAATCGAAGTGGCGCTTCAGGCTCAAGTTCCTTTGATATTGGCTGGCCCGAACAGCTCCACGGAGCAGGCGGACAGCGAATACTTTGACAGGTGTATCCGCCCGCATCTGGCTAATGAGAAAATCAAATACATAAATACAATTGATTATAGCCAAAGAAATAATTTATTGAGCAGATCCAGAGCAACATTGTTCACAAGCTCAAGCTCCGATGCGCTGGGTATGACCATAATGGAAAGTTTGGCAAGTGGGACACCCGTTTATGCGCTAAATGGAAATGCCGCCAGCGAGCTGATACTAGACACACACACTGGTTACGTCGGACACTCCACTGCGGACCTGGCACGCGAAATCGTCAAGGACCAATATACCGATTACCTGGAAATCCGGAGATACGCTGAAACTGCCTTTTCTATCAAAAAGTGCGCCCAGCGCTATGAAGAGCTATATTCCTCGCTTTTGAATATCTGATTCAGTCAAATTCACGTTTTCTGCCCAGCGCAAAGAGCGTAATATTACGGCCAAACCGCAACACCGGGTATATTCTGCGCATTATATTTTTCTTACGCATGATGGAAAAAACTATTCTTTTGAACGTGCTCATGTCTTCCGACCACGCAGCCAACGCTGTCACTGCGTCAGCTCCAAATAAAACATCGTGGTCATCAATAATCACTGCCATCCCTTCATTCAAATCGTACCCACTCCTGGCGAGCCGATCCCGCAGCACCGGTGATTCCCTTGCATTGACTATATCAATCGAACGAATTTTCTCCCTTATTTTGATAAGCTTCACGAACTCAGTGCAGAAAGGACAATCCCCATCATAAACAATCTGTATTTGGACCGGATATTGAGCCATCACGGAAACAAAATACGAATGAATGCCTCTCGCGTCGCGGCATCAGAGAATGTGATCATCGCGGGATAGGTAGCAAGAAATGCATATACAAAGACGTTCAACCGCATAAACACCGCAACACTAACGTGGAAAGCAAAACTAATCGAGATCGCCACAAATACAAATGGCCCACCATATAAATAGAGACCGGCTACCGTGAGATGGCCTGTAATCACAGCCCACGAAGCAATCAGGGAAAGTCGCGAATTCATCGCGAAGAGTTTGCTCAAGGCCGAGTTCCCAAATTCCGCAGAGCTCATTACCTCTCTGAGACCCGTGCCGTTACGCCAAAGGGGGCCGAGAATTTTCGCTACACCACTTGTCACATAGCTGAGCACAGTCTGTGACCAAATGGCAAACACGCCTAGTACGAAGAAATCTTCATCATAGTATCCAAAAGACATAATGAAGATCGCGAAGAGTACGAAGAGTGTCATTTGATCGGAGCCATCAAGAGAGTATGGCAGACGGTAAAAGAGATACATATAAGAAGAGAGAGCAGATAGCGCGAATATCCAAGCAATCTGCGGCGCAAATACCAAGGCGGCTAGTAGAAGAGAAACAAATATCAAGCGAAGTAACACAGACACCTTGAATGCCGTGTGACCCAAAAGCGTGTCAACACTGGGCGTAGATTTTGATGGTCTGATGATTGGCTGAAAGGCCAACGTGTATCTCCAATCGTATATGCCGCGAGAAAATAGACCGCGCGATATGGTCAAGTCTTCAATGGCGGTAACAAGAACGGAGATCGCCGCAAGACATGAAGTCAATAAAATAAGATTGGCTCCATCAGAAAGAAACTGAACTGTGTGCGTGTACATTTCGTGTTAATGCATTGCAAATGGTTCAGAAATGAAGACTGGCTCTGCTTTGGGGTTGTCCCGCCGGCCGTCAAGAATTCTAACGATACAAAATTGCACCATAGCACCTGGCGCGATTTTTACATTGGACATGACGACACTCTGAAGGGCTTTAACGGGGGAAGATTGAGCGATCTTGGACTTCTCATTTCCAGTGATCATGTTGCCGATCGAGTTCTGCAGGTCGTGGCAAGACTTGTGGTATCGTCGTGATGGATTGACAATAGAGAACCACCACTCTTCATCATAAATGGCAGTCACGGGCAACCACTGGCCAGGTGGACTCGCGACAGACACATCGCGATACAAAATTACTGTATCGAACCGCGCCGGGTTTGGTGCAAAGAAGTGCCAGCTTGGAAGAAACCCGAACGGGTCATAGCGGCGCATTTTCGTCAACGCCGACACAAACACCTGCCCTATCACACTAGCTGTAAGCCACAGTAATAGTAGCCATCCGACTAGGGTTGCGATCACCCTCTATTGCTCCTAACGTCGACGACTGCACGTAATGCGTGGACTTCGGACCGGCTATTTTATGAAATCGGCGCCAGTGGCACGCCATCTACAATTCGACGATCTGGAACAATGCTCACGGATAGACAGTTCGAACGGCAGCTAAGACAATTCGAGAAACAACTTGTCATCGCCATTTCGGACTTGTGAACTTTTGATGAAAAACCGGTCCATGAGGTATCCATCTCGTTTGCCGCAGCGATTGCTACTTGAATGAGCTTTCCACGCATCCGACGTCCTCCAGCAGATCACTTCAACATAATACCAAGGGACGTTAATGATGACCCTTGGTGTAAGTTGCTATACATGCCACTTAAGCAACTCTAAAGACCAAGCCTTGCGAACGCGGAAAAAGCGAACGCGAATTGACTTATACTACCACAAAGAGGCTAGAGTCTACCCCCAAGCCGAATTCCGAGTACCAAGCGCTACTCGTTGACCAACCTGCCCCGCTTGAGCCGATCGCTGGCCTCTTGCTTCCCAGCCCAAGCAAAGTCTGGAAGTGGCGCAACCTCCCTATACCAAGGAGCGTTGATAACGACCCTTGGTATAGTTCTCAAAATGTGCGTTCGAAATCAGCAATATAGTGATTGAGAGGCAGTGTTTTTTGAGCCGGGTTAAACGCAAAACGCTTTAGCTTGCCTCAGAAGCAGAGTGCGACACCCCCTACGCGTTGTCCGCCAGGATGTGCCCTGCGAGGTAGAGGGATCCGCAGACCAGGATACGCCCGCCCGGAAAACGCGCGGCGATATCGGCGATGGCGGATTCGACGGAGTCGCTCGCCGTGGCCTTGAAGCCCTGCGCGACCGCATGCGCCTTCGCCTCGCCGGCTGTCAGGGAAGCGGCGGCTTCGGGGATAGCCACCGCGTGCAGGCTGGAAGCCTTTTCAGCGATGGGCCGCACGAAGTCTTCCGCCACCTTGGTGTTGAGCATCCCGTAAATAAGATGCACCGGCCGGTCGTCCCAGTCGGCGAGCACCTCGGCCAGGGCTTCGCCGGCGGCGGCATTGTGGCCACCGTCGATCCAGAGTTCCCAGCTGCTGTCTTCCGCAGAGCCCGAGCCGCTCTTGACACCCAGCAGGTCCAGAAGGGGGCCGCGCGTCAGGCGCTGCAGGCGGGCCGGCCACTTCGCGGAGGCGATGCCTTCGGCGATCTTTGGCCGGAAAACCTCCAACTGCTCGGCGCAGGCCACCGCCAGCGCGGCATTGACGATCTGATGGGCGCCACGCAGGGCGGGCTTGGGGTAGTGTATCTCTCCCTTCGCGCCCTTGAAGACGAAGCCTTCGTCCAGGGCTTCGAAGTCCCAGTCGATGCCGCCGCGATAGAGGGGAGCCTTCACTTCCGCGGCCCGCGCCTCGAAGACGGCCATGACCGACGGCTCCTGCGGCGCGATCACGCAAGGCACGCCGGCCTTGAGAATACCGGCCTTCTCCGCCGCAATGCCTTCCTTTTTGTCACCGAGGAACTGCACGTGGTCGATGGAAATCGGCGTGATGGCCGTGAGCAGCGGCCGCTCCAGCACATTGGTGGCGTCCAGCCA
>NZ_JAAHHM010000235.1:0-6434 GCF_010692445.1 Moorena sp. SIO3E8
TATTGTGCGTTTGGTTAATTGGTGCCAGGGAGTTCCATTTGCAGCTACCCGATGTTCTCGTTTTGCTGCTCTTGCGCCGACCGGTTGACCTATGTGTAAACAAATATTAATTTGGCCAGCGGTATCAGAATTGGGGGATAATGGGGGCAAAAATCTCAAAGACGAAACCCACCAATCAACTCAATTATGGGATATCTGCCGCCACCAAGCCCGTAATCAATTAGATCACTTAGCGCAACCTATCAATGCTTCTGCTACCTGGGACGATCTGGTTTTACCAACCCCACAACGGCTGCTTCTAGGGGATATTGCGACTCATCTCAGACACAAGTATAAAGTCTATCAGGAATGGGGTTTCGCCCAAAAAGGCGACCGGGGTTTGGGCATCAGCGCCCTATTTTACGGGGCTAGCGGTACTGGTAAAACCATGGCAGCAGAGGTATTAGCCCAGGAATTTCGCCTGGATCTTTATCGCATCGACCTAAGTCGAGTAGTCAGTAAATATATTGGTGAGACGGAAAAGAATCTGCGGCGGATCTTTGATGCTGCTGAAACAGGTTTTGCAATTCTGCTGTTTGACGAAGCCGATGCCCTGTTTGGTAAGCGTACCCAAGTAAAAGACAGTCACGACCGCAACGCTAACATCGAAGTCAGCTATTTGCTGCAACGTATGGAAGCCTATCAAGGATTAGCAATTTTGACCAGCAATTTCCAAAGCGCCCTCGATAGTGCCTTTGAGCGGCGGATTCGCTTTGTGGTGGAGTTTCCGTTTCCCGGACCCGAAATCCGTACCCAAATTTGGCAGCGCATTTTTCCTGCCCAGACACCAACCCAAAACTTAAATTACCAGAAACTGGGTCAACTCAATGTAGCTGGTGGAAATATTCGCAATATTGCCCTAAATGCCGCTTTTTTTGCCGCCGCCGCCGATGAAGCCGTGAACATGGAACATATCTATGAAGCGACAAAACGGGAATATCAAAAGTTAAAGAAAATGTTGACTAACGATGAGATTGAAGGGTGGTTTTAGTTGTGGGGAGTTTTAGGGAATAGGGAATAGGGAATAGGGAATAGGGAATAGGGAATGGGGAATCGGGAATCGGGAATCGGGAATCGGGAATCGGGAATCGGGAGGCGTAGGGTGGGCAAATGCTGACCCTCTGACAATTTGATCTCGAATCGGGTCCATTTGCCCACCTTCCCTGAGGCGTAGGGTGGGCAAATGCTTATCCTCTGACAACAATATCTCGAATTCTGTCAATTTGCCCACCTTCCCATTGGCTGTGGGGTAGGGTGGGCAAATGCTGTACTTCTGACAACAATATCTCGAATTCTGTCAATTTGCCCACCCTACAAGCTGCTACAAGCTGCGGGGTTTGGTGGGCAAATCCTGATCTTTGAGCTGACCATGTAATCTGGAATCCGGTCGATTTGCCCACCCTACAAGCTGCGGGGTTTGGTGGGCAAATCCTGATCTTTGAGCTGACCATGTAATCTGGAATCCGGTCGATTTGCCCACCCTACAAGCTTTATTTTTAATTTTTAATTACTATAGCTTTTGAATAAAATAAGCTGACGGCTGACAGCTGACGGCTGAATGCTTACTAGCGATCGCGCTTTCATACTTCAATGTCTTGATGCAGCACCAAATAATGAAATAGATAATTTTGAATAGTCGCAAAGCCTTGACAAACTTAGCTAATAGCCGGAAAACTACCACCAGCGATGCAGCGCGGTCTTGGGGAGGCAGCGCGGTCTTGGGGGTTCCCCCCATGAGCGACTGCCGTGGTTTCCCCCACTCGCGCTTTGCATCAAGAAATAAAGTGAATATCACTGAAGGTTTCGATCCACAAACGAGCACCACAATCAAGGGGATTATCCGGCTGATAAACAATCTTACAAGGACCAAGGATTTCGACTTCATTACCGTAGAGATTAGTGCCCTTTC
The DNA here is from genome assembly GCF_010692445.1 of Moorena sp. SIO3E8. Classification (NCBI taxonomy): domain Bacteria; kingdom Bacillati; phylum Cyanobacteriota; class Cyanophyceae; order Coleofasciculales; family Coleofasciculaceae; genus Moorena; species Moorena sp. SIO3E8. The sequence goes on from NZ_JAAHHM010000235.1 coordinate 1,949, forward strand.
GTTTTACTGAAATCACTGGCTTCCGGTCTTTGGGGCTTTTCTTCATATTCGAGCCAATGTGATTGCGATTGACATTAATCTTCGCTAAAGCTGGCGGACGACTAGTGCGCCATTTCCCCTTTGGTCCACGATTACCTTTAGTAATTTGTGGCAAATGGTTGAACAGAGGAATAATCCAGAATTTCCCGCTTTTATAGGCACCCCGGACCCGACCCTTCTCTAGGAGTTGGCGCAATCGTCGAGAGGAAATTCCTAATAGAGATGCTGCTTCAGTAGTTCCAACGCACTTGTTCATCAGTGGACTCTCCCTTAACTCTTCCGATAATACTAGTTTAAGGGAGAAAAGGAAAATTGACAATTTTCGGGAATCGGGAATCGGGAGTCGGGAATCGGGAATTGGGAATCGGGAATCGGGAATCGGGAGTCGGGAATTGGGAATCGGGAAGAAACGGAAGAGTTTAGGATACTCGGTGGATGCGTTCGCGTAGCGTGACCAAAGGTCAATCGCGTAGCGTGGCCTACGGCCAATCCCGTAGCGGCTTGGAGTATCGCGCAGCGTGACCAAAGGTCAATCGCGTAGCAGCTCCAAGCTCCCATCACATATAGTTATATACAAAAATTAACTAATTAATTAGTTGGGTACACAGGATTTTTACCCACTCCACTACTCCCTGTTCCCTGTTCCCTGTTCCCGATTCCCGATTCCCGATTCCCGATTCCCGACTCCCGATTCCCGATTCCCTGTTCCCTGTTCCCTACTCCCAAATTTGTTACAAAAGTTTTCACAAAATGTTATAATAAAATTTTTTTGTGTTATAATAAAATATCCGTGGGCGCTAAAACGTTCCACGGTAAGAGCCAGCCGACAGTTTCTCTCGGCTACAGGCTGGCTCTGGAGCCCCAGTTAAGGAGATACCTAATATTTTATGTCTTACTCTCAACGCCTATATCCATGGGCGCTCATGCGCCTATTGCCGAACATGCAGCGGGTGGTTGTTCGTCGTTTTCGGAACCGTTCTGACGCGGAGGGTCACTTGCAAGCCCTTAAACGGCTGATGCCTGATCAAAAATTTATTATTATCTTCGATTTAGGAGACCCTATGGACGGCGAGTCTAAAGACGGCGAGTCTACAGACGAAGAATCTGTAAGAAACAGGAAGTCTGAAAAGCCCAGCTCTTCACTAATCAAATTTTAGTTTGATTCCAGAAATAGTGGCGTTGCTGAATTAAGGAATGAATGCGCGATCATTTGGTTTTATTAAAGCCCCCTAAATCCCCCAATTCTGGGGGACTTTGATAGTTTTGTTCCCCCCAGAATTGGGGGGCTAGGGGGGCAAAACCATACGCATAATCAGCAACGCCGAAATAGTCCTGGATGTAACTCAAAAATTATTCTTGATTCGGTCAATTGTATTGTATGGCAAAACCTGTAGATATTGGTAGCAAACGCCTAATCAGTCTCGCTCCTAATGCTTGGGTGCAATGGGTAACCGGTAATCCCCAAGTGCGGGCATCTCAGTTACTTGATGCTGAGTTTCAATGGATTAGTCGCGAAAGCGATGTGATTGTCAAAGCAAAGAGTCCTGAACACTCCGAATTTCTGATTCTCAATGAATTACAACTACGGTATGACCAGAACATGCCTCAGAGAATGCGCAATTATGTCGCTTTAGCAGAGGAGAAATACAACCTATCCGCTTATCCGGTATTAATTAACATCTTGCCGCCCCCATCCACAGTAACAATTGTTGACTGTTACGACAGGGAATTTATGGGATTAAAGGCGCGTCAAGATTATCGGGTAATTAATCTCTGGGAAGTAGATGCTGAATTAGTATTAGAACAACCTTTGCCTCCCCTATTTCCATTTGTCCCAATCTTATTTGGAGGTGGTAGTGAATCGAAATTGCGGTCAGCGGTGCAGGCTTTACGAGCGGATCAAACCTTGAATCAACTAGAACCGTTGTTAGCTTTTTTTGCTAGTTTTGTGCTAGAGATACCCTTAATTCAACAAATCATGAGGTGGGATATGACAGTATTACGAGAATCACCCTGGTATCAAGAGATTTTACAAGAGGGTGTTGCTCAAGGGATTGAACAAGGGCTTGAACAAGGGCTTGAACAAGGCATCCAACAAGAACGTCGAGGGAGTTTAGAGCGCATCCTTAAACTGCGATTTTCAGAGATTCCTGTCGAGATATCCGTCAGAATTCAAGCCTTAAATCTTGAACAATTAGAAGAGTTGATGGCCACAGCATTAACCGTTAACTCCCTAGATGAGTTTAGTCAACATTTGCCGAATTAATTAAATAAGGCCACACCCCACCTCGACCGTGGGGTGGGCGTAACTCAAAAATTATTCTTGATTCGGTCAATTGTATTGTATGGCAAAACCTGTAGATATTGGTAGCAAACGCTTAATCAGTCTCGCTCCTAATGCTTGGGTGCAATGGGTAACCGGTAATCCCCAAGTGCGGGCATCTCAGTTACTTGATGCTGAGTTTCAATGGATTAGTCGCGAAAGTGATGTGATTCTAAAAGCGTCTAGTCCTGAACACTCGGAATTTCTGATTCTCAATGAATTACAACTACGGTATGACCAGAACATGCCTCAGAGAATGCGCAATTATGTTGCCTTAGCTGAGGAAAAATACAACCTATCCGCTTATCCAGTATTAATTAACATCTTGCCGCCCCCATCCACAGTCACAATCGTTGACTGTTACGACCAGGAATTCATGGGATTAAAAGCCCCTGGGCGATTATCGGGTAATTAATCTCTGGGAAGTAGAGGCTGAATTAGTATTAGAACAACCATTACCTCCCCTATTTCCATTTGTCCCGATTTTATTTGGAGGTGGTAGCGAATCAAAATTGCGGTCAGCGGTGCAGGCTTTACGAGCAGATCAAACCTTGAATCAACTAGAACCGCTCTTAGCTTTTTTTGCTAGTTTTGTCCTAGAGATACCCTTAATTCAACAAATCATGAGGTGGGATATGACAGTATTACGAGAATCACCCTGGTATCAAGAGATTTTACAAGAGGGTCTTGCTCAAGGAATTCAACAAGGGATTGAACAAGGCATTGAACAAGGGATTGAACAAGGGATTGAACAAGGAATCCAACAAGAACGTCGAGGCAGTTTAGAGCGCATCCTTAAACTGCGATTTTCAGAGATTCCTGTCGAGATATCCGTCAGAATTCAAGCCTTAACTCTCGAACAATTAGAAGAGTTGATGGCAACAGCATTAACGGTTAACTCCCTAGATGAGTTTACTCAACATTTGCCCAATTAATTAAATAAGGCCACACCCCACCTCGACCGTGGGGTGGGTCTTCCTCTTGATTTTAGTTCTCCCAAAGTGACAGAACAGAGATAGAGCGTTTATCGTATTTATGAGGTACAGTATTGATGCAGCGCATCCCTATTCCCTATTCCCTATTCCCTATTCCCTATTCCCTCTTCCCTGCTCCCTGCTCCCTGCTCCCTGCTCCCTGCTCCCTAAAACCCAGAAATTTGTACCTCACAAGTCGTAGAATTGCTATAGTTGTGATTGCTGAACTAACGTCTCGGAATATAGCCAGCTTCTTCAATCAGCTTTTGTCCTTCATCTGTTAATAGCAATTTGACATAGGCTTCCCCGGCTCGCTCATCTCCTTGACCATCTTGTTTGATTATTACAAACAGACGACGGGTGATCGGATATGTCTTGGTTTTAAATGCCTCACTATTCAGTTGATTGCGTCCTTGTTGAGGACAATTTTCTGTTGGGATAAGTGGGGGTTTATAGGGAGTAATAAAAGAATCAGTTTTGGATATCCTCAGAGGTAGAGGTTTTACTTTACACTGATCAACAATCTCAGGAGCAGAAGCGTAGTAAATAGCACCTTTCGTTTCAGCTACCTTCCTCACGGCTTGAGTAGTCGTTGGGATAAAACTAACCTTTTGACTAAAATCATCTCCTACTAAAATAGTCTTGCGAAAGAACTCAGTAGTTCCACTTTCATTAGGGCGAGAGTAAGGGGTAATCTTTAGATTGGGACCACCGACTTGACGCCAGTTTGTAATTTTCCCGGTATAAATAGCCTTGAGTTGCTCGGTTGTTAAACCTTTAATAGTTAGGTCAGGATGAACAGCAATAGCAATAGCATCACTAGCAACTTGAACCTGCTTAAGTTTAAATCGTCTATCGTCAGCCTCTTGGAACTCACTTTTTTTAATTGGTCGTGAAGACAGCACGAAAGAAATTTGACCATCTAGCAACATTTTGATTCCAGTTTCTGTACCCGGTGGTAGGGTAGGATGGTGGTAGTAAGTCAAGTTAACCTTAGGAAAAACTTGTTTTATCCTTGGATCTCTGAAGGGGTGACGAAATAGCCTGAAAAGCTTTAAATGTAAAGCTTTCACCATTTTGTGCTAAAAAAAAGATAGGTCTCTTTTGTTCAACAAGACCTACCTATTGACAATGTTACCTGTATTCTACC
>NZ_JAAHHM010000236.1:0-6428 GCF_010692445.1 Moorena sp. SIO3E8
GGGCTTCTACTGGATTCCTCAGCGGTTGGATTTTCACCAACTTAACTAACAAGTTTCAGATATTTCTATCTGAGGTTAATCCCCCAAATCCTTTTCAGGATAAGGTTTCTAACCAACAAATCGCACATTGATGATATACCCGAATGGCATTAGTAGCTGTAGCAATATTGAGCTGGTGATCAATTACATTCATAATCAATTGCAAAACTGTGGTAATAATCCTACTCCCCCCGGGACTGCCAGTGACTAGATAAGGGTTACCAGCTTTGAGCACAATTGTTGGGGTCATAGAACTCAGCATTCTTTTTTCCGGTGCTATAGCATTGAATTCTGCTCCAGTTAACCCAAAAGCATTAGGGACTCCTGGCTTAGCTGAAAAATCATCCATTTCATTGTTGAGGAGAATACCCGTTCCCGGTACTGTAATTTTACTGCCATAGCTGAAGTTTAAAGTATAGGTATTAGCAACAGCATTGCCATACTTATCCATCACTGAATAATGGGTGGTATCATTGCTTTCTACCGGTTGAGTAGGATTACCAGGGGCAATTTCTGAACTGGGAGTTGCTCGATAGGCATTAATCCGTTGACGGATGCGTTCAGCATAGGTTTTAGAGGTTAATTCAGCAACGGGAACTGGCACAAAGTCAGGATCTCCTAAAAACTTAGAACGGTCAGCATAAGCTAACTTCATACTTTCCGTCATTAAATGAATGGTTTGGGCAGTATTATGTCCCAGTTTCCGAATCGGAAATGCTTCTAACGTATTCAACATCTGCACCAGATGGATACCTCCAGAACTTGGAGGTGGCATAGAATAAATCTCATAGCCCCGATAAGTGCCCTGAATCGGCTCTCGAATCACGGGTTTATATGTCGCTAAATCCTCTTTGGTAATCAGACCACCATTGGCTTCCATATCTGCTACGATAGCCGATGCGATCGCACCATCATAAAAAGCTTTAGCCCCATATTTAGCAATTAGCTTTAAACTACGGGCTAAATCCTTTTGTACCAAGATTTCCCCCACCTGATAAGGCACGCCCCCTGGCTTATAAAAAATAGCCATACTCGCCTCAGAAGCCTGCATTCGCTGCTTAGAGTATCTCAGAGATATGAGCAAATCTTCAGAAACTGGGAACCCTTTTTCTGCTAATTCTATAGCTGGTTGTAATGCCCGTTCTAAGGAAATAGTGCCGTATTTTTCCAGTGCCATGGTTAACCCAGCTACAGTACCAGGAACACCTACAGATAAATAACTGTATCGAGACTTTTCTGGGTCAACCTCACCATTATTATCCAGAAACATATCACGAGTAGCAGCGAGTGGTGCTTTCTCCCGATAATCAATAGCAATGGTTTGGTTATCCTTGGCCAAATGTAAGAGCATAAAGCCACCACCACCGAGATTCCCAGCTCGCGGTAAGGTTACCGCTAGGGTAAACCCAATGGTTACCGCAGCATCAACAGCATTGCCACCTTCTTTTAAAACGGCTAAACCAGCTTGTGAGGCATAGCTTTCTTGAGAGGAAACCATACCGTTGTTAGCGATAACGGGATGAAAGATATCTTTTCTGCTAAAGATAATTGTGTCTTGACCAAAGGCGCTGCCAGCACTAATGAAAATTAGAGTAGTGAGGCAAGTGATGATGAATTTATGTGTTTTGGCTATCTTGCCCATGGGATAGTTGAGGAAATATTGAGAGATTGGAAATGATTTTCGGCTTTCGGAAAGATACTATAACGGTTTCCACCAGCGCTACTAGGGAGTCGGGAGTCGGGAGTCGGGAGTCGGGAGTCGGGAGTCGGGAGTCGGGAGTCGGGAGTCGGGGGGATTACTGTTGCCTCTTGCCTCTTGCCTCTTGCCTCTTGCCTATTCCCTATTCCCTATTCCCTGTTCCCTACACACAGCCATATATCACTAATCGCACCAAAGTTTGTATCTAAATTGACAGTAGTTTAGACTGGTTAATGGTTCTTGTGTAAGGGCTGTAAGTAATCCCGACTAAAAAAGTCGGGTATGTTTGACGGACATTTTGAGGTATGTTACTTTTAATCAAGTCTTGACTGAACGTAATTAGAGAACGTAATTAGAGATATACCCATGAGCCAAGCCACAATTACTCCCAAAACCCAGGCATCTACCGCATTTACCAAGTTGAAGTGTAAAGAGTGTGGTGCGGAGTATGAGCCCAAGGCAATGCATGTTTGTGAGGAATGCTTTGGTCCGTTGGAAGTAAAATATGACTACGGCACCCTCAGACGCCATGTAACCCGGCAAAGCATAGAGGCAGGTCCGAAATCTATCTGGCGCTATCGTTCTTTCTTACCCCTTGCCACTGATAACTATATTGATGTTGGTACGGGAATGACTCCCTTAGTGAAATCGACTCGCTTGGCTAGACGCTTAGGGTTAAAAAATCTCTACATTAAAAATGATGCCGTCAACATGCCCACCCTGAGCTTCAAAGACCGGGTGGTATCAGTAGCTCTAAGTAGAGCACGGGAGTTAGGCTTCTCAACGGTATCCTGTGCTAGTACTGGAAACTTAGCGAATTCTACTGCTGCGATCGCAGCTCATGCTGGACTCGACTGCTGCGTGTTTATCCCTGCTGACCTGGAAGCGGGTAAAGTGATGGGCACTCTGATTTACAACCCCACATTAATGGCAGTCAAAGGCAACTACGACCAAGTCAACCGTCTCTGTTGTGAAGTAGCCAACACCCACGGTTGGGGATTTGTGAACATTAACCTACGTCCCTACTACTCAGAAGGCTCCAAAACTCTGGGCTTTGAAGTGGCTGAACAACTGGGTTGGCAACTACCGGATCATGTTGTTGCTCCCTTGGCATCAGGCTCCCTATACACCAAGATCTACAAAGGCTTCCAAGAATTCATCAAAGTGGGTCTAGTGGATGATAAATCAGTGCGCTTCAGTGGCGCTCAAGCAGAAGGTTGCTCCCCAATCGCTCAAGCTTTCAAAGAAGGACGGGACTTTATTACTCCAGTCAAGCCGAACACTATTGCTAAATCTATTGCGATTGGAAACCCAGCCGACGGCATCTATGCTTTAGAAATAGCTAAGAAAACTAACGGAAACATTGAATCCGTGACTGATGCAGAAGTTATCGAAGGGATGAAGTTGCTGGCAGAAACCGAAGGAATCTTCACAGAAACTGCAGGAGGTACTACAATTGCTGTACTCAAGAAGTTGGTAGAAGCTGGTAAAATTGACCCCGATGAAACTACAGTAGCCTACATCACTGGTAATGGCTTGAAGACCCAAGAAGCAGTTCAAGGCTATGTGGGTCAACCGTTTATCATTGAACCAAAACTAGACAATTTCGAGCAAGCATTAGAGCGGGCTAACACCCTAGACCGTCTGGAATGGCAGCAAGTTTTAGTTTAAGCATTCAGCAGTCAGCAGTCAGCAGTCAGCAGTCAGTGGTCAGTGGTCAGCCCTCAGCCCTCAGCCAAAGGCTCACGCCACGCGAACAGCCTATTTTATTCAAAAGCATTGCGCTGCGCGAACAGTAGCTTCACCTGCAGCAAATGGCTGAATGCTGATAACTGAATGCTGATAGCTGATGGCTTACCATTCAACCTTCAAAATTGAGAATTAAAAGCAAGATATTGATTATGGCTGTAAAAGTTTTAATTCCTACTCCTCTGCAAAAATATACCCAAGAGCAAGCAACAGTAGAATGTCAGGGAACGAATGTTTCTGAACTGATCGAATCCCTGGAAACTAATTGTCCTGGAATTAAACAACGCCTGTGCGATGATCAGGGTAAACCCCGTCGATTTTTGAATCTCTACGTGAATGGGGAAGATATCCGCTTGTTGGAGAATACAGAAACAAAACTCAACGATGGGGATGAAGTGAGTATTGTAACAGCTGTTGCTGGTGGTTAGAGATTATTGTGGTTAATCGTAGGTGGGCAGTGCTTACCTAAGGCATTGGTAAGCTTGGTGAATCTGTCTGATGCACTGCCCACCCTACAGGAACTTTCGTCCTGGGTTTTAGAAGGGAAAAGGGCACAGGGAGTAGGGAAAAGGGCACAGGGAACCCTGATCTGACTCCCCATTTCCCCATCTCCCCAACTCCCGACAGTAACTGGATTTTCAGCGGCGCTATACAAGACTCGGGGGTTGATCGGGATTGCTGCAAGTATTTTGATACCACGCATTTAGCTAGCCACCTGAACTGGCCGCTAAATCAGTGTTTATTTTGCGATCGCTATGGCAGTCTGTGTACCCAGAGCAGTTCAGTTTTAGAACTGGCACAACGGCAGTCTGCCTTAGTTGCTGAATTTTTGTATATTACAATTAGACTATTAAATCGTATAAAAAAACTCTAGCCTCTCTTGTAACTAAGGTAAGCATTCAGCCGTCAGCCGTCAGCCGTCAGCCATTCGCGAATGGCCAAGGCTCAAGCTACTTGAGGTGCTGACGTAACATAGATTAAACCAATGCTTACTTGTTTTATTCAAAAGTCGGCGTGTGCGTAGCACATAAGCTGATAGCTGATAGCTGATAGCTGAATGCTTACACTAAGTGACTGAAACTTAGTGACTGAAACTTAGTGACTGAAACTTAGCGACTAAGTTGACGGAATCAGCTGACATTAAAATATCCCTTGATTATATCATATCATAAGCTAAACCTATAAAATATTTTTTTTTGGTTATTATCATCAGTAGGATGAGTAGTCATAGCTAGGTAGTCTCAGTCGGTCATAGCCATGGGCAATCCTAGAGCTGGTTAACAAAAACCTCAAGCCTGGTTGAAGTTATAAAAAACTAAATAACTAAATAGATTAAGTAATTAAGTAGTTTGCCGCCTTATATCCATGAGACAATCCCTGAAAAACTTCCCCCGACTCAAACGTGTTCTGTTCACTGGAGCGATCGCAACCACAGCAGTTTGGTCTTGGGCAACACCGATTAATGGTAGCTCTGTGGTTGTAGCATTTCAGGATAGCCCCAAAACGATTGTTGATGAAGTTTGGCAAACTGTCAATCGGGAATATGTCGATAACACCTTTAACCAAGTTGACTGGCAAGCGACTAGGCACAAACTTCTCAGCAGAAGCTACGCTTCAAAGGAAGAAGCCTATAAAGCGATTCGGAAAGCCCTAGAAACCTTGGAAGACCCCTACACCCGCTTTTTAGTGCCAGAACAGTTCCAAGCCTTGACAAACCAAACTGTTGGTGAACTGTCTGGTGTGGGTATTCGCATGGAAATAGAAAAGCAGACCGAGACCCCGTTAATCATTGAACCGATTGAAAATTCCCCAGCGTTTAAGGGAGGTCTTCAAGCTGGGGATAGGATTTTAGCGGTAGATAGCAAATCGACGAAAGGGTTAAGTCTCGAAGATGCCTCGGAACTAATCCGGGGTAAAGTGGGGTCATCAGTGACTCTGCGGATTGCCCGACCAGGAGAGGGCATTTTTGAGATAGAACTAACCCGAGCTCAGATAGAAATCCCCTCTGTTCGTTACAGCGTCAAGGAGGAAGGGAATCTGCGCGTGGGTTACATCAGCTTAAATGAATTTAGTTCCCATGCAGCTGAACAAATGCAACGGGCAATTAGTAACCTAAATCAGCAGAAGGTGAATGCTTATGTCCTAGATCTGCGGGGTAATCCAGGGGGATTGCTTTTTTCCAGTATTGAAATTGCCCGCATGTGGATGCAAGAGGGGGAAATTGTTAGCACTATAGACCGGATCGGTGGTAAACAAGCATACAGCGCTAATCGAACCGCCTTGACCCAACTGCCCTTAGCGATTCTAGTGGATGGTAACTCTGCTAGTGCTAGTGAGATTTTAACTGGTGCTCTCAAAGATAACAAACGCGCTACTGTTATCGGTTCTCGCACCTTTGGTAAAGCGGCTGTCCAGTCTGTCCATTCCTTATCCGATGGTTCAGGTTTAACGGTGACCGTCTCTCGCTACTACCTACCCAGTGGTGAAGATATTAGTTTGAAAGGAATTGTGCCCGATATTCGGCAAGAGTTGACCCTTGAGCAACGGCAACAGCTATCTAGTCAACCGGGATGGCGTGGCACTAGCAAGGATCCTCAATACGGAAAAGCGATCGCAGTTTTAAAATCCACTACTGCCTCCGAGCCTGGAAACCTCAGTCAACCCATAAACTCAGGTAGAGTCTGGTAAGCTGCGCTGGGAATCGGGAATCGGGAATCGGGAATCGGGAATCGGGAATCGGGAATCGGGAGGAGTGTGGGAAGTGGGGGAAGTGGGGGAAGATAGATATTTCGCAGATATTCCGTAGTGGACTGACACAGCTAAAATAGTGCAATAGAAGGATCATTATTTGAGGTCAAAAAAATGGGAAGAGGTCGTAGAGATAAAGTGCTGCTGACAATCGAACAAAGACGAAGACTAGAAAACATCAGCTCGCTTTGGC
>NZ_JAAHHM010000237.1:0-6416 GCF_010692445.1 Moorena sp. SIO3E8
TTGTTCTTCCCTATTATGGTAGCTTCGTCAGTTGTGCAACACAGCCTTGATTGTCGGAAAGTTTTATTCCACTCTTTGTTTCTTTTGTCAAGTACAATTTATACCAAGTTCAATGCGATTACCCTGCCACTGATGCGGAGTAAGGTTTCTCGGAGGTTGGCTTGTTTTGCTTCTAGTTCCGCTAGCATTTTTTGACCAGCTTCATATTCTGATTTTAGGGATTTTAAGCGTTGTTCGAGTTTTTCTTTCATGGTTTAATTTAATCGGTAATAAAAAGGGATCTCAAGGTCAAAATTATGGTCAATAAACTATGGATCTTGGGTTGTTTGGGCATTGGTGGGCATTGCCCATGTAATTGCTCGGTGTTCAATAATGATCTTTATCAGCAATTCCCACCCTACAATTCTACTCAGCAATGCCCACCCTAGGATTGTTGTTGTTTGGTTGGGCTTTCAATCCCATCATTTTACCCTACCTCCAAGTCTTGCTCAACTTAGTCATCTGACACTAGTTGATTTAGTTGAAGTTCCAATTGATTGATCCGTTGTTCATAGTTGCTGCTCTTGTGAGCCATATCTTTTATAACTTCAACTAAGTACATGCTTATTTTTCGGTAATTAATTGCTTCAGGTAACCCCTGTTCGTCATAGTAAACAAGTTTGTTAAGACCAATTTCGTTAAACTCCTCAGCAATGTATCCAATTTCCCAACGATTGGGATGGTTAGGTCGTGTATAAGTCTTGGGTTCTACTGTCAAAATTTTCTCAAAATCGTCTTCCAGAGAAATGATCTTTTCTTTCGTTTTAGCGGAAGAATTGTCGTGATATAATTGTCCCGTACTACTCTTCCACTGTGCATTTTTGTGATCACCATAAGGGACATTAGTAACATATAAACCACCACCTACATTAAGATTACCAGGGAAAATGGAATTGTGATTATCACCACCTCGCAATATAGTATCTCCATTGCTTCCCCCTAATTTTAGGAAGCCATAATCACCACTCGCCACATGCAATTTTATGATGTTAGTTTTATTGGTTGCAGCAATTTTCAATCCTTGACCTGCTGCCGAGTGAATGTGTAATGGTTCTTCAGCGGGATTAATGCCGATACCAACATTACCTGCGAAGTAGTTATCTCTAGTACCTCCAAACCATGCAGAATTGCTTGCACTCCCAGTCCATCCATCATGCTCTACAAAGAAACGAACTGCTTCCCCTTCACTTCTCACTTGGAAGATCGGGTGACCAGCACTGGGATTGGTTTGGACTCGATAGACTAAGCCGGTTGCCTCTTGAGTACCGTCACCGCGATGATTGTTGCTGTTGGGAGCTTCCATCAGCAGAGCTCGCTCACCAGAGGTGTTCTTGCTAGCACTAAAGCTGCCAGTAACAGTTAAATTCCCTTGTACTTTTAATTTCGATGAACCTGGATCCGTTGTGCCAATGCCAACATTACCGTCACTACCTTGTACAAATAATTGTTTTTCGTGGCGTCCGATATAGACATTGGAATTTGAACCAGAATCTGGATTGAGATAAAGATGCTTACCATCAGTTTTAGCATTGATATTCCATCCACTTGACCAGCCAACAATCTCTAACTGACCCATTCCACTGCTACCAAATTTAACATCTACAAAATCTGATGTTGAATCGGCAATTTTCAATTTCGATGAACCTGGATCTGTGGTGCCAATACCAACATTACCTGCGAAGTAGTTAGCTCTTTCAGTACATCCAAACCATGCAGAATTGCATTCACTGCCAGTCCATCCATCATGCTCTACAAATAAACGAACTGCTTCTCCTTCGCTTCTGACTTGGAAGATCGGGTCACCTTCAGGGGGATTTTCTTGGACTCGATAGACTAAGCCGGTTCCCCCTTGAGTACCACCTTCACCACGATAATCGTGCTCGCTGGGAACTTCCATCAGCAGAGGTCGCTCACCAGAGGTGTTGCTGCTAGCACTAAAGCTGCCAGTAACAGTTAAATTCCCTTGTACTTTTAATTTCGATGAACCTGGATCTGTGGTGCCAATACCAACATTACCTGCGAAGTAGTTAGCTCTTTCAGTACCTCCAAACCATGCAGAATTGCTCGTACTCCCAGTCCATCCATCATGCTCTACAAAGAAACGAACTGCTTCCCCTTCGCTTCTGACTTGGAAGATCGGGTCACCTTCAGGGGGATTTTCTTGGACTCGATAGACTAAGCCGGTTGCCCCTTGAGTACCGTCACCACGATGATTGCCCTCGTTGGGAGCTTCCATCAGCAGAGTACGCTCACCAGAGACGTTGCTGCTAGCACTAAAGCTGCCAGTAACAGTTAAATTCCCTTGTACTTTTAATTTCGATGAACCTGGATTTGTGGTGCCAATACCAACATTACCGTTGTTTCCATTAAAGAAGTATCCATAGTTACTAGCATCTGAAGATCTGATCCAAAAGTTAGAGTCACCACTATTATCAGCTCCACTACCAATTTCAGTGTATGCATCACTCGGCTGATTATAAAATTTGATTACATCACTAGATAAAACGGCTATGTCGCCGTTAACTACCAATTTTGCTTGAGTTGGATTTGCGGTGCCAATACCAACATTACCATCACTACCTCTGACAAATAATTCTTTTCCGTTGCGTCCGATATAGACATTGGAATTTGAACCAGAATCTCGATTGAGATGAAGATGCTTACCATCAGTGTTAGCATTGATATTCCATCCACTTGACCAGCCAACCATCTCCAACTGACCCATGCCATTGCTACCAAATTTAACATCTACAAAATCTGATGTTGAATGGGCAATTTTCAATTTCGATGAACCTGGATCTGTGCTGCCAATACCAACATTACCTGCGAAGTAGTTAGCTCTTTCAGTACCTCCAAACCATGCAGAATTGCTCGTACTCCCAGTCCATCCATTATGCTCTACAAAGAAACGAATTGCTTCCCCTTCACTTCTGACTTGGAAGATCGGGTCACCTTCAGGGGGATTTTCTGCCACTCGATAGACTAAGCCGGTTGCCCCTTGAGTACCGTCACCGCGATGATTGCCGTCGCTGGGAGCTTCCATCAGCAGAGGTCGCTCACCAGATGCGTTGCTGCTGAAGCTTAAACTTCCATTTACTGTGGTATCACCTGTAACACTCAAATCTCCCTCAATAACAACCAAACTACTGGCACTATTACCACCAGAACGCAGGGTTGGTCCAGTGATTGCACCACTATCCAAATTACCACTAGGCAAACGCACTCCAGAATACTGGCGTACACTGAGATCAGGAGTCACATTACCGTTTCCAGCAATTGCCAGCTTTGCCAGAACAATCGAGTCCTCAGGCACATTTCCCAGGGTAGCAACTTGGATATTGGGCTTTTCGTGCCAGCGCCTGGCACCACTGCTACCCAAACCTCCATCAGTTGTCTGATCCGATTGTTCCTCTTGATAGGAAATAACTAAGTAAACTTCCTGACTTTGATACCCGCTAAGATTGATTGGCGAAGAGTCTGTACTCAGAATAATCTGCCGACCTTCACTGTCAAGAGCAGTACCAGGGGTAACAATCACCTGATTAGTGTCAGTCTTAAGAGTCAAACCATCACAAATGCCCGAAACCCGGAGGAATTGGTCTAGGCGGCGCTGTCGATCAATATGATACTTTTGTTCATCAATAAAATCCTGGTCTTTTAAAAACTCACCATCGAAGTAGCGTACTCGCTTGTCAATGTAAGGATACTGAATATAATCTGCCATTTTAATTCTCCCTTAGTTACGATATGGTTGTGGTGCCCAATAGTGTAGTCTCCCCAACGATGATGCCTGGTTTACTATCAGTGGGCTCATTAATAATTTGCATACCGGGTACTAACACCCGCAAAGCATAAAACGTGTGAGCTGGTTTCTCTTGATTGACAATTGCCTTAGCAATCTCTTCTTGACGTTGGAGCAGTTTAGGGTCTCGCTCATTCAAGGTGATTGTCACCTGGAAGTAATGAGCAGGTTGTTCAAATTCGTAGATTTTGACGTCTTCTTGAGTGTAAAGTTCTAGCATTTGCTTCACTCCCGTCTTAGTCCCCCGTTGGCGATAGAGAGGGACAATATTGCTGATAAATCGGCGTTTAGTCTCCTCAGTCCAATCATCTCGCAAACTTAACGCCACCCAACTGGCCAGCCAAGGTATAAACTCAGTTGGTGCTATCTCTGACTCTACTGGTAAATCAGGATGATTATAGGGATTGAAGTAAGTAGGGATACGCTCAATGTACTCTTCTAGAGCCAACTGTTCAGGATTTGGATCATCAGTATCCCTAGGTAAAAAACCACTCATTACCCGCTCAAACGCTAGCAGGAACCGACCAACAAAAGGGTCTTCCTGAAAGTTAGCTGGTAGATAGTTTAGATAGCTACTTAGATTGTTGGACATAAGCGCGTTTGTATCTAGGTTTTTAACACAGTTCTTGTCGAAAAAGGGAATAGGGAATAGGGAATAGTGGGGAGATGGGGAGATGGGGAGGTGGGGAGATGGGGAGATGGGGAGATAGGGTGATGGGGAGATCACTTGCCTGTTCCCTGTTCCCTATTCCCTGTTCCCTACTCCCTACTCCCTACTCCCTACTCCCTACTCCCTACTCCCTACTCCCTAGCTAGTTAATTGCCATTGCTCCCCTATGTATTCCATGATTACTAAATTTAACTGTACGTTAAAGTCTACTAACTCATAGTTTTTCAGCTTAACTCTGATCAGCTCTTTTTCGATAAACTGGTAGCTTTCTTTAGGTTTACTGCGTTCCTCCCGCCAGGTTCTTAACTGAACCACCTTTGTCCCTGTGGTTGGAGCTTGGCTGAGAGGTTGTTTGAGGGTAATTTTATTGCTGGAAAAATCAACAGTGTCAATTTCTCTATTTTCTGGATTGCTATTAGTAGAAATGATCCCAACCGTATCCCCCGCTGCCAATCCCGTTACTTGATTCACCTTGAACTCAAGGTTGGAGATCACTTCGGTAATCTCAAAACTAAGGGGACGGACAACCATTGTTCCCAGTCCATAAGCTTTATTTAAGGCTGAAGACAAGGTCAATTGTTTTAGTCCTTGCTCAATACTACTAATCGTATAGTATTCCTGATCACTACTGCTGGGGTCTAGTTGAATAGTATCCCCTAAGTTAAAACCGGTGGTGTCTTTAACCGTAATCTGAGTCTGGGATCTTGAGCTTGCCTGAGTTAAAACAGTAGTGGTTAGATCAATGGTTAGCTCATGAGTATGAACCATGACATCCTCGACATAGTCCACTCCAGGGATGCGATCGAGTAATTGATATAGCTCCGAAACGTAAATACTCCTACCAAAAGGCCAACCCTGACCATCCCAATAAGACTGGGAATTAACTGGGTGGAAGAAAGCTTGTGCTTCCTGGTTTGCCTGGTCTTGAACCTGCTGGGCATTGCCCCCCGCCACTAGATAGAGTCGCGCCCAAACTCGCAAGGGTAGGTAGTCTGGGGTAACTACGTGATGGCGTACAGTCAGCAACCGCCGTTCATCCAAGAAAGACCATAAGCCTTGCAAGAGTGAAGCAGTGATATTGGGTTTATACCAACTGGCTCCTTGGATAGTTCCATGATTTTGGTTAGGAGTCTTATTATTAGCAATGATACCAGAGCCTTCATCCAAATCCCAGCAACCAACTAATCCCTTTTCTGTACCGTTAAGAAAGTTATTTATCTCCTGTTTAATATCTGCCTGCAAGCGGACTTCCCCCCAAACCCGGAATTGAGTAATTATGCCTTGGAAATAATGGCTTTGGTTACCTCGACAGCCAAGATAAAGGGATGAATCATTAATAGTATTACCTGAGGTGATATCGTCAGTAAAGCCTTCTAATTACCCATCAAGATATAAGTAAAGTGTTGAACTATCTTTGACAAAAGCAACGTGATGAAAATTGTCATCATTAATGGCTTTGGTAGAACTAATGGTAGCAAAGTTAGTACCATCACTTCTAATTACCTGGATTTTACCCGATTGGTTGTCATATCTAATCCCATAAGGAAAACCCCCAGAACCACTACCTTTTTCTAAGATACTATTATAGGTTTCTTGGGTTCTAGCTTGGACTTTTTCAGGTCTGACCCAAAGTTCAATGGTAAAATTTTGATCCTTAGCTTGATCGTTAGCAAAATTGAGTTGGTCTGAATGAGGGATTTCCAGATAATCATCCTGGCCATCAAAGGAGAGCAAACTGTAGTTATCAGCCAAAGTTTGAGGAACCACCAGCAAGCTAATGCAGCGCGGTAGAAATGCTTGAGCAGCTGCGGATAATGGTGAAACAGAAGGATGAACCGCTGACCCACTCGATGCTCAGCTCATCCGATTACACTCTTCACAACTAGGCTATGCCTAACCCCCATC
>NZ_JAAHHM010000238.1:0-6151 GCF_010692445.1 Moorena sp. SIO3E8
TAATACCATAAAGTTCCTGAGTCAGGCTGTGTCCTTAGCAGTCAGGCAGCGTTCTCACGAATTGTCTCTGATTCCGCTTTTGAAGTGAGTGGGGTGACTTTGTCAATCTCTACACCTGAATGCTTACGTAGCGACAACAATTGAAAAATACTTTAATGGCAGTGTCTCGAAATTTTTAAGCTTGAATGAGGTATTTGTTCCCGAGCCAATGAGGTTAATTTTAATTGCACAGTTGAATCGCTTAGATCAGTCAGAAATAGAAGTGATAAAGTATCTAGGAATAAGTACCACACCCGTTTCCCGGGAACAATTGCGCCAGGATATTACCATTAGCTCGGATTCAAAACTAATCAATGTTTTACAATCCCTCCAGAGGCGTTCACTGATTGAGACATTCACAGACATTAGTCAAACTTTTTTCACCCTATCCCCTGTAGTTAGTTCGGTAATTTTTAGTATTAGTTAAAAGGAGAAAAGGTAACAGGTAAGAGGGAGGAGTGTGGGAAGTGTGGGTAGATTAGGCAGGGTGGGAATAGAAGAAGGTATATTTACCCTATTCCCTATTCCCTATTCCCTATTCCCTGGTCGCAGCGCTATAACAATTTATCTGAAATTTACTTACAAACAAAGTCATTAACGGGAGAAGATTTCTGCAATGGCGAAATGCCAGCCAAATCCAAAATCTGGGGAATCAAGTCTTCTCGCCGGACTGCCATCATGTGAACACCCTGGCACAGTTGCTGTGCTAGCTTAACTTGTTCAGCGGCAATTTTTATCCCTTCTTGTAACTGATTATCTGCTGCTGCTAGCCGATCAATAATTTCGTCAGGGATATTAACCCCTGGAACTTTTTTATTAATAAACTTAGCATTTTTAGCGGATTTGATCAAAAATATCCCTGCTAAAATTGGCTTATTAGTACCAGCCGCAATCTGATCCATAAACTTCTCTAGGCGATCAAAATCGCAAATGAGCTGGCTTTGGAAAAACTCTGCTCCCGCTTCCAGTTTCTTTTCAAACCGACTTTGTAAGCCTGACCAACTCTTGAGCTGGGGGTCTACTGCTGCACCAGTAAATAAATCAGTTGCTTGATCAGTAAGGGGCTTATCATTGAAATCAACCCCTTGATTTAGCTTAGTAATTAGTTGCAATAGGCGTACTGATTCCAAATCAAATACACTTTTAGCATCAGGATGATCACCTGCTTTGACTGGATCACCGGTTAGGGCGAGAATATTACCGATACCTAAAGCGTTAATACCCATCAAGTCAGCTTGCAAGGCGATGCGGTTGCGATCGCGACAAGCCACCTGACAAATTGGTTCAATTCCCTGGTGGCGTAAAATCACCGAGGCTGCCCAAGACGACATCCGCATGACTGCCCTAGAGCCATCAGTGATATTGATAGCATGGACTCTATCTTTGAGGGTTTGAGCCATTTTGACCATGTGAGCTGGGTTACCCCCCTTGGGGGGTGCCACTTCTGCAGTAATCAAAAATTCACCGGACTCAACGGCAGTGCGAAACGAATTCTTAGTGGGGTTAGTCATTGGTTATAGTATTTACTTATCTCCAGGAATTAGGTTACAGCAATGAACCCTAATGCAGTTTTCACCCTGGACAAGGTCTGGTTTGCGATCGCTTCCGCTTTTTGTCGCCCCTCTCGCAACACGCCCTCAAGATAGCCCTGCTCTGACCTAACATCGTGATACTTCTGTTGAATCGGCTTGAGTGCTTCAATTGTTACTTCTGTCAGTAAGGGCTTGAATGTACCCCAACCCATATCCCGACATTCTGTAGCCACCTCTTCCTTCGTTTTCCCAGAAAGCAGGGTATACAACGTTAGTAGATTATCACATTCCGGGCGTTCTGGGTCATCAAACCATAAGCCTCTAGTTGGGTCAGTTTTACAGCGCTTGATTTTCTTTTGGATCTCCTCAGGAGAGTCAAGCACGTTAATCCTGCTCAACTCGGATGGATCAGACTTAGACATTTTGCGCCTGCCATCAGTGAGACTCATGACACGAGCACCCGTTTGCCGGATCATAGGCTCTGGCAACTTTAGCACAAGTTTCTCCTGACTGCCAAACTTGTCATTAACTCGGATAGCGATATTACGAGTCAGTTCGATGTGTTGCTTTTGGTCTTCTCCCACTGGCACTTTATCGGCATCATAAAGTATAATATCCGCTGCCATCAACACTGGGTAGTCCAGTAAGCCAGTACTTACATTTTCCCCTTGTTTCACCGCTTTTTCCTTGAACTGGATCATTCGCTCTAGCCAGTTAAGAGGGGTAATGCAGTTGAGCAGCCAAGCTAGTTCACTGTGGGCAGGGATATGGGATTGTACGAAGATAGTAGAGCATTCTAAATCAATCCCGCAGGCTAAGTAGAGGGCAGCAATGCTTAAGGTATCTTCTGCTAGAGTTGCTGGGTTATGGGGTACAGTAATAGCATGTAAATCAACTACACAAAATAGATTATCGTACTGACTTTGACCTTCGACCCAGTTGCGGATAGCTCCAAGATAGTTACCCAGGTGAAGATTGCCAGTTGGTTGAACTCCAGATAGAACGCGCTGTTTACCCATGTATGATCGAGTGATTGCTTAAATCGGTTTGCCGAAACGGTATCAGTGTAATTCCATTTTCCCACTGGTTAGGCTAAATTTGGATTATTTTCGCCATTGCTAGGTCGTGAACCTAGGCATCAGTTAAAATTTTTTGCCATTTATTGCAGCTTGGATGAGAAGATAGTGGTGTAAAGATTCTTAATATTTTCTTAATCGGACTTATAGCATGGCAGAAATTCAGTTCTCTAGAGGCATCAAAGAAGAAGTTGTGCCCGACGTACGTATAACTCGCTCTAAAACTGGTCAGACTGGCACTGCAACCTTCTATTTTCAAAAGCCTCAAGCTATCGATAAAGACTTTAAGGAAGATATCACCGGAATGTACATGGTTGACGAAGAAGGTGAGATTTCTACCAGTAACGTTAATGGCAAATTTGTTAATGGTGAACCAATGGGTATAGAAGCAACTTACGTGATTAAATCTCCAGAGCAGTGGGATCGTTTCATTCGTTTTATGGAACGGTATAGTGAGGAAAATGACTTAGGACTGACTAAATCCAAACAGGATTAAGCTAAGTCTTGAGTGCTGGGTACTAATGTCTCCTTTACAGGATCTGGTTTACACCCAACCGTCAACGGTCAACCGTGAAAAACGCTTAGTACTCAGCACTATACCCAAGTCAGATGTCGCTAATTTCCTTAGTAATCACATTAATCGGAGGAGAGCAATACACGCAAAGCTCATTAGCAATCGCTACCGCTTCTTCAGGGGTTTTATCTAAGTACATTGCGGTCAGAGCATAATCTTGTCCAGCACCAATGGCACCAAATTCATTAATTTTATCCACGAGATAGCCATCACTGATACAAAAAATATCCTGTTCTACTGCTAACAAATATTCATTCCTGCGACCAAAGGTATCGTCTTTATCCTTTGCCCAACTATAAAATTCAACAATAAAATCGAGAACAGCCTCAACGGTAGGAGCGGCTGGAGAATGGTTTCTGGCAAATATTTGCATGAAACTCAATTCCATGGTATAACCCACGCCGCCAATAATCATGTTATTGATTTCAAATAGCTTGCCCCACTCATCCCCAGTCACACGGTGAGTTTGCTTGAGGTATCCTGACAGCCGAATGCTATCGGAGGCAAAAACTAGTTTATCAGGGTATTTTCTGGCAGCCACAACGCTCATAAGTTGCTCCTAATGGTTTTAGTGGATGATTACGATGAAACAGGCACCGATATAGCAGTCATTAACAACCCAGTTTAGACCTTATCCATGGGAACTAG
Source organism: Moorena sp. SIO3E8 (assembly GCF_010692445.1). Taxonomy (NCBI): domain Bacteria; kingdom Bacillati; phylum Cyanobacteriota; class Cyanophyceae; order Coleofasciculales; family Coleofasciculaceae; genus Moorena; species Moorena sp. SIO3E8. The sequence goes on from NZ_JAAHHM010000238.1 coordinate 3,870, forward strand.
TTGCTGTAGTAACGCCCAAAGCCGAGCTGATCTGGTCGGTTTGATGCACTGCCCACCTTCTTTAGACTGACTTCTGACGTCTGACTTGCGCGTAGCACTATACAACATATCCTTGCCAAAAATTTCACCCTCGAGGGTACTGTTATTAATCTGTTTGCTAGCTCATAGTGGATATATAAACCACAAAAACAGGTATAAAAGCAGCTTAATTATGTTAAGACGCCATGGATTTGGTCCTCGCAAGGGTGAACATCAACCCCCCAGTGAATTTGCCCCCACAGGTAAGTTTGGCAGAATGTTTCCTAATCTACCTGCTTTCACCCCTTCAGAAGAGGGTTTGACTCAGCTGGGGAACGCCATGAATGATACTGACCCTAATAATCCAAAGGGCGATAATATCAATGTACCTGCTGGTTACACTTATTTGGGTCAATTCATCGATCATGACATTACCTTCGATACCACTGCTCTCGGAGATATGATGGTTGACCCCTTGGCGGTGAAAAATTTTCGCACGCCAAAGCTGGATCTTGATAGTCTGTATGGTTCTGGTCCTGATGTTCAACCCTATCTCTACCAAATCGATGACTCAGATCTGTTTTTAATTGGCAAAACTAACCAACAACCTGGTGGTGGCGATTCGTCTATTCCCACAGAATTGCCCAACGATTTGCCTCGTTCTCCTAGTACTCTGGCCATCATTGGTGACCCCCGTAATGATGAAAATTTAATTGTTGCCCAGACCCACCTAGCTTTCCTGAAGTTTCACAACAAGATAGTTGAGGGCATCCGTGATGGCAGCATTCAAGCAGACTCTATCATGGGCAAGTCTACCTTTGAGGCAGCCCGAGAATTGGTAGTTTGGCACTATCAGTGGATTGTACTGTTCGATTTCTTGTCTCGCGTCATTGACCAGAAGCAGCTAATAGAAGTACTTGAAGGCGGTCGGCGCTTCTTCAAGTTTGGTCAGGATCCGTTCATGCCTGTGGAATTCTCTGTAGCAGCTTATCGTCTCGGACACAGCATGATCCGTGCGGATTATGACTACAACCGAGTGTTTACTTCTCGTCCTGGTGGGGTAACTCCTGCAACCTTACAACTGCTGTTCTTATTCACTGCTCAATCGGGTCAAATCGTTCCTATTCCCAGTGATTGGGTGATTGACTGGCGTCGTTTCTTCCCGATCGATTCTAATGTACCGGTTAACTTGAGCCGCCAACTTGATCCATTTCTAGTTGACCCCCTCAAGAATTTGCCTAATGTTCCACCACCTAATTCCCTAGCGGTGAGAAATCTGTTGCGTGGTCGTAACCTTGGCTTGCCCGCTGGTCAAGATGTGGCTCGCTGCATGGGATTCCGGCCCTTGAGTAAGGAAGATATTTCCACAGGGCAAGATGGCAATGTTGCCGCCCAGTTTGGTTTTGATGTTAAGTCCCCCTTGTGGTACTATATCCTCAAAGAAGCCCAAATCCAAGGTAACGGAGTGCGTTTGGGCGATGTAGGAAGCCGTATTTTGGCTGAAGTTTTTGTTGGTCTTATCGAAGGCGATCGCAACTCATTTTTATCACGCTGCTCCCAGTGGACGCCGATACTTCCTTCTGAAAAACCAGGAACATTTACTATGACAGACTTGTTGAGGTTTGTCGGAGATGCTAACCCAATTGGTGATTAATACTCTTATAGCGGTTTGGGATTTTGTTAAGTACATAGTTCTGGGTATTTAGGGAACAGGGAACAGCGGATCTGGGAACAGGGAACAGAGAACAGCGATGCAGAGGTGCGACCCGTGATGGCGAGCAATCCCTTGACCGTAGGTCACGCGGGGCGCGTTCGCCATCACGGAAAACGCACCATTACGGTCTTGGCGGAAACCCCCATAAGCGACTGCATCAAAACGGGAGTAGGAAACAGGAAAAAAATCCTGTGTACCTGATTAATATCAGAACCGCTATAAGAAACACATTTTGAAACTCTTACCCAGCAATGATTAGCTGAGGGGAAGAGTCTGGGAATCGGGAAGAAGTAGTTTTCAAGACTTCTTCCCGATTCCCGATTCCCGATTCCCGATTCCCGATTCCCGATTCCCGATTCCCGATTCCCGATTCCCGATTCCCGATTCCCGATTCCCGATTCCCGATTCCCGATTCCCGATTCACGATTCCCGATTCCCTCAATAACAATACTTCTTACTGTTATTCGGTTTAGGATGATATCTACCCTTGCGCAGGGCTCCGATTAGGGTGGATACGTAAACACAACGTTGAGTGGTGCTATTGTTCTTG
>NZ_JAAHHM010000239.1:0-5837 GCF_010692445.1 Moorena sp. SIO3E8
GTTAGTGTTTGTTGGGAAAAGGGAACAGGGAGTCGGGAGTCGGGAGTCGGGGGTCGGGAGTCGGGAGTCGGGAGTCGGGAATCGGGAGTCGGGAGTCGGGAGTCGGGAGTCGGGAGTCGGGAGTCGGGAATCGGGAGTCGGGAATCGGGAGTCGGGAATAGTAGGAAAGAAAACCTAGGATTTTTTGATGTTATGATAACTCAGAATTGGGTTTCATGATCTAATTTAAAACGGTATCTAGAGGGAGCTTCGGAGCAGGTAATAGAGCTTTGCTGACAAAATCAGGATGGTTTGAAACCAACATGCCGCCACCAGAGGTAGTAATAATTTTATTGCCATTTGTAATATAGCAATTCTACGACTTGTGAGGTACACAATTTCTAGATTTTAGGGAACAGGGAACAGGGAACAGATAAGAGGGAATAGCGATGCGCTGCATTAAGAGGTGCGACCCGTAGCGAATTTAATTCTTAATGCGGAAAGCGCACCTAACAGGGAATCAACGTCAAAGAAGACTGTACCTCATGAGTACTATAAACGCTATAAAAACCTATAATACCCCAAAATTTTTATCAACAAGTTGGCAAGTATTGCCTTTTCTAATAACTATACCAATCCGTGTAGGAATTGTGATAATTTTTTTTCCCTTTTCCCTACTCCCGTCTTGATGCAATAGCGAGTGGGGGAAACCACGGCAGTCGCTCATGGGGGAGACCCCCAAGACCGCGCTGCCTCCCCAAGACCGCGCTGCATCGCTACTCCCTACTCCCTACTCCCTACTCCCTGTTCCCTGTTCCCAGATCCGCTGTTCCCTTTGGTATACAACTGTAGAGCATTACCAAATAGTATTTGACTTATGCCACTTAGAATTAGGATTGATAATTTGGAGTGGCCATAACCAGAAATGAAGCCCAATGTAAGTTATTATTTCATTAATTTGATGCATTCGCGGAAGCTTCATTATCGTTTCCAATGATGTTTGAGAAGCACCAGGTCCAGTCAAGCGATAATGTGCTCCTGTTACTGGGCCAGAACAAAACTTCCATAAAAGTCGAGGTTTCTTTAAAAGGTATAGGGGGTTGGGGCGAGAGCCGATCAAATTTGCTACTTTATCCATATAGGAAATCCAGTTTATGAGTACATTAGGCGGCGGCTGAGTTGGAAAACTCAGGGCATTTTCTTTTCGTGTTTGGATGATATCTCGTTCCATAAATCTTGCATCTGGCAGTAAGCGTTTTCCGGCTGCAACTAGAGCAAATAGGCGAGCTTGTAGCTCTCCAGTAGGAGGAATAGCTCCGATTTTTGGACGTGCAAATCCACAAAAGGCTAGAGAATATCCTATTTCAGGATGGAACATATTCAGATACATATTGGCTGGATGGAGAGCTTGCACATCTTTAGGATACTTAAGAAATGGGAACGAAGGGAAGTAACCATGAGCGAAGATTACTACATCAGCACGATGGCGAATGCCATCAGAGAAAATTACTTCATCTCCATCAAATCCAACTAAGTCCCTACGTAGATTGAGCTTGCCTTCTATCACACGGTGAATGAAGTCATCAGATTTGGTTACGGCTTGGGACATCGGACCAACATCTGAGTTTTTTAGAAGCTGGGTTCGGAAAGCAGATTCTGGCGTGTGGTCTCCAGTATGAAAACAAAGACGACGTTTTAAGGTCATCAACCAGTTTTGTAAAATGATTGGTGGGGCGTTTCGGATGCGGTTAGTGTCGTAGTCATTCGCCATGCCAGTGAGAGGATTGATGCGCGGGATAATAAACTTACCTTTCCGAATACTTAAGTATGTATTTTCAGCAACATAGGAAACTTCTGCGGCAATATCAACGCCAGACTCTCCAGCACCAACAATAACAACATGTTTCCCTCTTAAACCCTCGACTCCTTTATACATAGCTGAATGACGCACTTCTCCAGTAAAGCTATCGAGACCTGGCAACTGGATAGGTTTAGGGATAAGATTGAGTCCAGTACAAATGGCCACGCGATCGCAGTGATGAGGAACTGTTTCACCTGAAACTCGATCTACTGTGGTTACTATCCAACCTCCCTTTTCGTTGGGTTTCACATCAGTTACTGTCTGTCGAAAATGCAAGTGGTTCCAAAATCTAAAATGCTCCACGTAGTTGGCTAGATATTCTAAGTATTCCTGTAATGTGTAGTGTTCAGATGATGAGCTTTTTGGTGGAAAGTCGGAGTAAGCAGTTATCCAGGGCGAAGAGGTCAGTCGTACCGTAGGCCAGCAACCTCCAGGGAATTCTCTATTAGGCCGAAACACACCACCTATGTTGTCCTTCTGTTCAAAGCATTGAACCTCTAGCCCTTGCTCGATACATTCTTTTACCACTGCAATACCTATCGGTCCTGCACCTATGACTATAACCGACCTTCGTTGCTCTGAGCACTTAAGTGCGGGTTCTATAGATAACTTCTTGTTTAGGCTCAAAAGTCGAAATTGGTCGATTATAAATAGTCCAATCCAGAGCCAAAATACACCTACCATCCATTTAAGCAAAACTGAACCCCCCGAAATTACCAAAAAAACGCTTGATACTAGCGCAAGTGGTAAAGGTAATAATGCTACTCTAAAGATAGTCCAATCTATTAGTTTGGCTACGAATAAATTCCACCAAGGGGTTCTCCTGGTAGCTAATTGCACTGCACGATATATCCCAAATGTATCGTACTGATCGAAAAGTTCTTCGCCCACATTACTGTCTAATTGAAGATTATTTATTATCGGAGTATTACTATTGACTTGAATCATTAGTCAACTGTCCCTTTTTTTATAGATTTTATTGCATAAATATCAGTGTAATACATCCAGTAATTGAGCAAAGAGAACAAGATAAATATTATTAAGCTCACAGAAATAGTTGTGACTTTCAAGGGAATTATGAGGAAAGAAGTGAGCAACTCAATCAAGATTAGACCAATAAGAATATTGACAATAGTTTGGCGACGTAATAGGCTGCAAAACATAGCTCCTAAAGGAGCACCGATAACAACTACAGGAACTGCAGCTAGCCAATAACTAAGCGCCGGATCAGTAAAATCTTTGATAAAAAACACTTGTAAAGTAAATCCTATTACAGCATTTATAGCCATCAAAACAACCGAGGTAGGAGTGGCAACTTTCTCACTGATACGAAATAAAAGTACCATTACAGAAAATGTTAAAATGTCAATTCCATTGCCGACTAAAGAACTCATTATTCCTCCCAATAGCCCAGTAAAAAAGAATATTACTCGTTCTATAAAACTCCAATTATTGACTTGTAAATAGTATTGTCTTTTCTTTCCTGACATGATTAAACTAAAGGGTAAACTAGCGATCATCATGGTAAAAGACATCTTGATCATATCTGGGGGAAAAAAATGAGAAAAAAAAGCTAATCCAATCCAAATACCAAATGCTCCTCCAATACTAGCCCAAATGATCGTCCGCCACTCCACCCTAATTCTTGTCACCCAAATTGCTACTGAGGCGGCACTCATACCAACACTTTGAATTGCTAGGGAAAATACCTTAGCATCATGAGGTGAAACATTTAGCAATTTAGTAAATACAGGAAAAGCGACTGCTCCTCCACCAATACTTGTTCCTCCAGCAATTATAGAGCCAAACATCATTGTTAAAGCAATCTCCCAATGATTGTAACAATATGCTATTGCCTCTTGTATACCAAGGGTATTCAGCCAAATACTCCACACTATGAGTGCGATTATTACTATAGTTTTTTGTCTTAAAGTTAAATGAGATTGATAGATTTTAACAAACTTTAATATTTTGGTTTTTATTGACATAATTTTTACTAGTTATGGCTTGCTTGAAAGAAGAAATAAGTTGTGCTAGCTAGTTGCTGCTAAAAAATGTTGTTAATCTCGATTGCGGCACGATAGCCTGATTCTAAGGCACCTTCCAGCCGTGCCAAGGGGAGGTATGTTCGCCCGCAAAATGTATGCGCCCTTCAGGATTAGCAGTATGTGGCAGTAGTCCAGTTACTTGTCCAGCACTCAACAGAACATGTCCACCTTTTGCCCAATTATCTTCATCCCAGCATACGGATAGACCACCTTCAATATACTCCTCTAGACCAGGAAGCATGGGTTCTAATTGGGCGATCGCATATTCTATTCGTTCTGCTTCACTCATGGTGGCCAGACTCTGCGATCGCTCTCCCTTCATATAGGAAACCAATATAGCCCTTTGTTGGGGTAGATCGAAACTGGAGTGCCAGAGTTCAGTGGGATAGTCTGCTAAACCAAAACCGTTCAACCCCTGGTCTAACCAGTAACGTTTCCTGACTTGCAAGAAGATACGGGACAAGGAAAGATAAGATATTTCCTGAATTGCCCGGTTTTTTTTCTCCGATAAGGATGGAGTAATTTTTAGGTGGCGCAGGACGCTGAAGGGAAGGGTACAAATCAGGTATTCTGCTGCCATGGTCTGGGTCACTCCTCCTTGAACATAGGCGACACGGACTTGAGAGCGATCGCTTTCGATTTCCACAACTTCTGCTCCGTAGTGGATCTTATCTTTCAAATGGTTTGCAAAAGCATTTGTTAGTTGATCTGCCCCTCCGACAATCTTTAACATCTGCTTTTCACTGACTCCGAGAGCCATCAAACGCAAGATCTCAAGTACAGAAACATTGTTTTTGGCAAAATCCAGGTAACCGAACCCGAACATCCTAGCAATCTGGGGGGAGATACCCTGACTATCGATAAACTCTCTTACTGTGAGCTGGTCGTACTTCCTTAAAGGTTCGGGAGGCCACTCAAGGGAGGTAGGATCGCCGAGTTCTGTAAAAAGCGGTCTAAAAACCTTTTTTACTATTTCCTCTAATCTCATTTCCCTTTCTGCGGGAGTAAGATCAAGAGGATATTGACCCAACTTGACCTCTGTACCACTCTTGACCCTAAGCCGCTTACCCTGCAAGTAATGGACAAAATCCAGTTTGTCTGGATAAAAGGGTGCCACTTGCAGACCGAAATGGTCTAAGTATTTGAGAGTCCAGTGGTGATTTTCGGGGATGCGAGCCGCCCCAGCTTCCACATAAAGCCCATCGGCAAAGGGTTCCCGCAACGTTAGAATGCGCCCACCTGGTCGGAGACGGGCTTCCAACACTGTTACATTGTGACCCGCTCGCATCAGTTCGTAGGCCGATACCAGTCCGGCTATGCCAGCGCCGAGAATCAGTACGTGTTTTGGTTTGCCCTTTCTCACGAGTCTCTCAGGGCTGACACCAGCACAAATGTTGACCACAATTGCCCTTGATCTTGAGTCTAAGATGAAAGAAGTTTCTTATTGTCTGTTGTAGTGCTATCACTCCTTATAGGATGGATCGATGCGCTCAATCATACGCACTAAAGCCTTGAAAGTCGCTATTTGGGTTGACTTAAATCCATCCTTTTTCATTGGTTTAAACTGTTCCATTTGTTGAGCAAATGAATTCAAAATATCCTCAGAAGGCTGATTCAGTTTAGCCCCAGTTGACATAGCCAATACTTGTGTTCTACAAGCAAACTCCAGAAAATAAAGGTTTAAGAATGCTTCAGCAACAGTCCGTCCACAAACAACTATGCCATGGTTGCGCATGATCATACATAATTTTTCCGGTCCGAGATCCGCTGCCAGACGTTTCTGTTGTGCGATATTTATTTCTAACCCATAATTATCATGGTAAGGGCTTGTTAAAAAACAACTTCATGGTTTTAGAATTAGACAAGGGAGTCTAATATCAGAATCGGAGTACTCATATGGGGAGGCAAAACATTAATCAGTGCAAGTGTTGGGAGTGTCAGCAGGGAAA